>JAGOBP010000365.1 GCA_017999195.1 Thermoflexales bacterium | reverse complement strand
CCCGACTTCGGCCCGAAGAACAACCAGATTCTGTATTTCTGGGGGCGCAAGAAGGGTGGTCGCAGCGACATCGCGCATCGCTTCTTCGGCTCCGGGCTGGGCACCACCAATCGGCATGGCCACACCACCGTGTGCCAGGGCAGTCTGTACTTCGCGGGCAAGTCGATGTCCGATCAATGGGACAATGCGACGGGCAAGTTTACCAACGGCGTCAAAGCCTACTGGCAAGGCGATCCCGCTTCCGCCTCGTTCGTGATCTTCGTGGGTGCGTCGCCGTTCGAGGGCAACTACGGCCCAACGAACCGCGTGCCGCGCATCACCGAGCGGTTGGCCAGCGGCGAGTTGAAGTTCGCCGTGATCGATCCGCGCTTGTCCAAGATTGCGGGCAAGGCGTGGAAGTGGCTGCCCAATAAGCCCGGCTCAGAAGCCGCCATCGCGCTGGCGATGATCCAGTGGATCATTGCGAATCAGCGCTATGATGCCAAGTATCTGGCCCTGGCCAACGCCGCCGCCGCCAAGAAAGCGGGCGAGCCGACGTGGAGCAACGCCCCGTGGCTGGTCAAGATTACTGACGGCAAACCGGGCAAGTTCCTGCACGGCAGCGATCTGAAACTGGTTGAGAAGAAGGAAGAGAAGAAAGACGACAAGACAGTGGTCACCTACGTGACCGCCGATGGCAAGACCGTCTTCACCACCGATCCCTTCGTGGTGGTCGATGCGGATGGCAAGCCGGTGCTGTTCGATCCGAACGACGCCGACGCAGAGCGTGCGGCGGTCGCAGGACAGATTCTCGTGAATGGCAAGGTCGGCGAGTTCGACGTGAAGACCAGCCTGCAAATCCTGTTCGAATCGTCGCAGACGCACACCATCGAGGAATGGGCCGACATCGCCGGACTGCGCGCCAAAGACCTGGAAGAGTTGGCGTTCGAGTTCACCTCGCACGGCAAGAACGCCTGCTTCGACATCCATCGCGGCGTCAGCCAGCACACCAACGGCTACTTCAACGTCATCGCTTGGAACAACCTAGGCCTGCTGATCGGCAACTACGACTGGCGCGGCGGACAGGTCTACGCGAGCACGTACGATCTATCGGGCGCGAAGGCCGAAGGCCCGTTCCTGTTCAGCAAAGCCGATCCCGGCGCGCTGGCGCCCTTCGGCATCAGCCTTATTCGCCACGATGTGAAGTATGAGGACACTACCATCTTTGCGGGCTATCCGGCCAAGCGCAACTGGTATCCGCTGGCGTCTGACGTCTACGAAGAGATCATCCCGTCGGCGGGCGACGCGTATCCGTACCCGATCAAGGCCGTGTTCAACTACATGGGGTCGCCGATCTATTCGCTGCCGGCCGGCAACACGTGGATTGACATCCTGCGCAACGTGAACAAGATCCCGCTGTATGTCACCACCGACATCGTCATTGGTGAGACCAGCATGTATGCGGACTACATCTTCCCCGACGTGACGTACCTGGAGCGCTGGGAATTTGGCGGCTCGCATCCGTCGATCACGTTCAAGGTGCAGGGCGTGCGGCAACCCGTCATCGCGCCGCTGACCGGCACGGTCACCGTCTACGGTCAAGAAATGGCGCTGCAATTCGAGGCAATCCTGCTGGCGATGGCGGAGAAACTGGGCCTGAAAGACTTTGGCCCCAACGGGCTGGGCGAAGGCGTGAACTACACGCATCCCGATGACTATTACCTGCGCATGGTGATGAACCTGGCGTTTGGTGAAAAGAAAGATGGCAGCGATGCTGTGCCCGATGCGAGTCCTGAAGAAATTCAGACCTTCATCGAAGCGCGCAAACATCTGCCCACGGGCGTGTTCGATGAAGCGCGGTGGAAGGCGATTGCGGGCGACTTGTGGCCCAAGGTCGTGACCGTGCTCGCGCGCGGTGGCCGCTTCATGGCCTACGAGAAGGGCTATCCGGGTGATGGCGTGCGGCCCGGTTCGTTCGACGAGCCGTACGTCGTCCCCACGGGCACGAAGTTCGGTAAATTGATCAACATGTATTTGGAGAAGACGGCGGGCGTGAAGCACAGCGGCACCGGCAAGAGCCTGCCCGGTGTGCCCACCTACATCGAGCCGTATATGGGCTTCGACGGCAAGGTCATCGACGATGCGAAGGATGGCTACGATCTCAAGCTGATTACATATCGTGAGATTTCGCAAACCAAGAGCCGTCTGGCGGGCAACTACTGGCTTAAGGCCCTGCTGCCGGAGAACTTCCTGCTGATGAACACGGTCGATGCCGCCGCGCGCGGTCTGCAGGACGGCGAGCAGATCAAGATCACGTCGGCCAGCAATCCTGAGGGCGTGTGGAATCTGGGCAGCGGTGCGCCCATTCCCATCGTGGGCAAGGTCAAAGTGGTGGAAGGCATGCGGCCCGGTGTTGTGGCCTTCGCACTCGGCTTTGGACACTGGGCCAACGGCGCGCGCGACGTAGTCATCGACGGGCAGACCATCAAGGGTGATGCGCGCCGTCTGACAGGCTTCCACGCCAACGCGGCCATGCGCGTCGATCCGCTGGTGACCAACACCACGTTGTTCGATCCGGTGGGCGGCAGCGCGGTGTTCTACGACACGCAGGTGAAAGTCTCAAAAGCGTGACAAGGTGACGCGCAGCGAACAGCGCGGCGGGTGACAGGGTGACAAGGTGATCGATCATCAGGATCACCTTGTCACCTCTTCATCCCTTCACCCCGTCATCTTGTCATCTCGTCAGGAGGAAAACATGCCCTTCCATCTCGGCGGTACAGAACTGATCATCATCCTCGTCATCGTCATCTTGCTGTTCGGCGTAGGGCGCGTCGGCAAGATTGGCGGCGAACTGGGCCGCGGCATCCGCGAATTTCGCGTCGGCATCAAAGGTGACGTCGATGTCCGATCGGAAACAAAATAAGGCGCAAAACTCGATGGGGATGCCCACGACACTGTCTTCTCTGCTCGAAACTTCATTGGCCCGACACAGCCACCTGTGTCCGCGTCAAGTGCTGGGGGCGCGCATCGGCTTGGCGGGCGCGGCGGCGCTGAACCTCGCTGTACCGCGCACCGATAAACGCTTGTTGATCGTCATCGAAACGGACGGTTGTTTTGCCGATGGCCTCGAAGCGGCCACGGGTTGCACGATCGGACATCGCACGCTGCGCGTGGAAGACTACGGCAAAATCGCGGCGACCTGTGTCGATGTGAAAACCGGTCGGGCGGTGCGCATCGCGCCGCGCCTCGATGTGCGCGAGCGGGCGTACGCCTGTGTTCCCGATGAGCCGCACCACTACTTCGCGCAACTCACGGCGTATCAGGTCATGCCCGATCGCGAGTTGTTGTCGATTCAACCGGTGCAACTCACTACCCCCATTAAAGCCGTCGTCAGCCGCGCCGGAGTGCGCGTGAACTGCGACCTCTGCGGGGAAGAAATCATCAACGAGCGCGAAGTCGTACACGACGGGGCAACGCTGTGCCGATCCTGCGCGGGACAAAGTTACTATCAACTCATAGCCGATTTTGCTACAACACCCGCGCTAGTCACGACGTTGATCGAAGCCGCTTGAGCGCATCCATCCTATGTTGCTCGACACGCTCACCAAACTCACTGACCACTTCAGCCATGAGCCGCTGATCGTCAACGCCGAACGTTGCCTTAACGCGCGTTACAAGAACGCAGATTGTCATCGCTGTGCAGCGGTCTGCCCGGTTGAGGCCATTCATCTCAATAAGCAGCCGGTGCAATTCGATTCAGAAGTTTGTGCGCGCTGCGGCGCGTGCGTGTGGCAATGTCCCACCGAAGTTTTTGCCCAGCCGCAAGCGTCGAAGTCGAAACTGCGGGAGACACTGCAAGCCGTTGGCGCTGTCCCAGTGGAATTGCGCTGCCCGCAGCATACCGGCAACACCACGCTGATTCCCGATGTGACGATCATTCAGCAGCCACAGTGTTTGGCAGACCTGTCCCCGGCCCGATTGATCGATCTGGCGATCGAGCGGCCGGTGTGGCTCAGCGATCTGGCCTGCGCGGCGTGTCCGCTGACCGAGGCGCACGCCTCGATCACGCGCGCCGTGAATGACGCCAATCGCTGGCGCGCCGCATTCAATCAGCCGCGTCAAATTCATGTGTTGACGACGGATGGCAATCACTTTGCTCCACCACACACTGCGCCCGTGATGGATAGCACTAATCCGCCTAGCGATCGTCGCAACTTCTTTGGCTTCTTGAAGAAAGCCTTAGTTGAAACCGGCGCAACCGTCGTGGGCGAACCAGCCAACCCGAACGATCTACCTGTGCCGGTGAATCAACGCCTGCCCCAGCGCTTGCCGCGTGAGCGACAAAACCTGTTGACCGTGTTGAGCCAGTTGGGCCAGCCGCAAGACGTGCCGTTGGGGTTGGCAACCATCTCAATCGAGTTGGAGCAATGCACCGCGTGTGGCTTGTGTGCTAAATTTTGTCCTACTGGCTCAATCCGTTTTCAGGCCAACGAACATCGCTTCGATTTGGATTTCATCCCCGCTGCTTGCCTCGATTGCGGCATTTGTATGAGGGCGTGTCCCGCGCAAGCGATCACGCTCACGCACGATACTCTGCCACGCCGCTTCATCCGAATGACGGCCACACTGCTGGTCGAGGGCGACCTGGTGCCGTGTGCGGTGTGCCAGAAACCGACTGCAGCACATGGCGCGGGCACGCGCTGTGAGGTGTGCCGGACTGTCCCCGATCAGCGGTCGCTGGCCGCTGATTTCTTCCGCTCACTCGCCAGCAATTCTCAATATGGCGTGACTCTTGACACGGGCGTCAAATCGTGAAGGGTGTTGGTGCCCTTCAGCGGCACATTCCGGTCGGCATTTTTCGGATCAGGACGGCCTGATACCGCCTGTGGCA
>JAGOBP010000013.1 GCA_017999195.1 Thermoflexales bacterium | reverse complement strand
AATGACAAACGGGCGCTTATGCTTTTCTAACATTTCTCTGCTACCCTATTGACCGATTGACCAGTCACTAATCAACCCATTTACTCATTTACGGAGAAACCTGTCTATGACCACCGAATCACATGAATTTAAGGCCGAAATTCAGCAACTGCTCAACATTTTGGTGCACTCGCTGTACACCGAGCGCGACATCTTCCTGCGCGAACTGATCTCCAACGCGTCCGACGCGTTGAGCCGCTTGCAGTTCGAGATGCTAACCAACCGCGACGTGCTGGACCCCGACGCGGAGTTGAAGATCAGCGTCGAGTGCGACAAGGACGCCAAGACGATCACGGTGCGCGACACAGGCATCGGCCTGACGCGCGACGAGATGGTGGAGAACCTGGGCACGATCGCACATTCGGGCGCGGCGGAATTTATGAAGCGCCTGCAAGCCGAGAAGAAACCCGCCGACGTGATCGGCCAATTCGGCGTGGGCTTTTATTCCGTGTACATGGTGGCCGATGAAGTCAGCGTGACTTCGCGCTCCTATCGACCCGACGCGCAGGCCGTGCAGTGGACGTCGAAGGGCGATAACACCTACACGCTCGAAGACGTCGAGAAGGCCGATCGGGGCACGGTGATTACCGTTAAATTAAAGGAAGACGCCGCCGAATACGCCGAAGATTGGAAACTCGAGCAGATTATCAAGAAGCACAGTGACTTTGTCTCGTTCCCGATCTATGTGAAAGACAAGGCGGTGAATCGGCAGACGGCCATCTGGCGGCAGTCCGCGCGCGATGTGACGGCCGAGCAGTACGACGAGTTTTACAAGCACCTGACGCTGGACTTCGACGCGCCGCTGACGCACATTCACATGGTGGCCGATGTGCCCGTGGACATCCACGCGATTTTGTTTGTGCCCGCCAAGCGCGAACGCGGCATTTTCAGCCTGCGCAAAGACGACGGCCTGAAGCTGTATTCGCGCAAGATTCTCATCAGCGAATACTTCAAGGATTTGCTGCCGCAATACTTCCGCTTCATTCAGGGCGTGGTCGATTCTGAAGATTTGCCGCTGAACGTGAGCCGTGAAGCGATTCAGAATAATCGGGCAGCGGCGAAACTCAAGTCGACGTTGACACACAAAGTGGCAACGGAATTGGCTGATCTGGGCGAAAAAGATGCCGCCAAGTACACGACGTTCTGGCAAGAGTTCGGCCAGTTCATCAAGGAAGGCATCGCCACGGACCCGGCCAATCAAACCGATCTGGCGAAGTTGCTGCGCTTCAAGACCAGCCGCAGCGGCGATGAGTGGGTGGCGTTGCAGCAGGTGGTCGATCGGTTGCAGGCCGATCAAACGTCGATTTACTACATTTTGGGCGAAGATTTAACTTCCGTGGCGCGCAGCCCGCATCTCGATTATTTCCGCCAGCACGATCTGGAAGTTCTGTACCTAGTCGAACCGATCGACAGTTTCATGATCATGACGCTGAAGGAGTTCGCGGGCAAGAAGTTGCAAAACGTCGACGATGCTGCGCTGGAACTGCCCAAGGATGACAAGCCGATCGAGTCGAAGGTTGAGAACGAGGACTTCGCGCAGTTGGCCGCGCGCATCAAGACCACGCTGGGCGAAGCGATCACCGAAGTGCGCGAGTCGCAGCTGCTGACCGACAGCCCGTGCCGCCTGGTCTCGCCCACCGGCGAAACCGATCGCGACATGCAGCGGGTGCGCCGCATGCTGGGCCAGGATTATGAAGTGCCCAAGAAAATCATGGAGATCAATCGCGGCCACACGCTGATTGCGGACATGGCCACGCTGGCCAAGACCGGCGCGAACGATGTGCTGCTCGACGCCTGCATCCACCAGTTGTTTGAATCGTCGCTGCTGCTGGAAGGCTTGCTGCCCAATCCCGCCGCGATGGTGCCGCGCATTCAACAACTCATGGAAGCGGCGGCTAAACGAATCTAAGCCGTAATTCGTAATGCGTACTGCGTAAACCGGGCCGGCCCTTATGGCTTACGCAGTACGCATTATCTTTGACAAATCATCGCGCTATGGGTATAGTCTGGCGCATTCGCAGACCACCAGGAGCACCACATGGCTCTTTCCAGCGCCGAACTGTACTCACTGATTTTAGCGGCGTTAACGTATCTGCAAGACGACGGTCATCAATTTGAACGCGGCATTGCGAAGGCCGCGCTCACGCCCGATGAATTCTGGCTGCTCAATCGGTTCCGCTACTTCCCCGGCTCGGTGGCCCCCAGCGACTTTTTGACCTTCGGCCCGTACACCTCCACCTCGATCCACGCCCGCAATCTGGAAGCCTTAGTCACCAAGAAATACGCCGAAACAATTGAACCCGGCCGGTACCGCGCCAGCGACGTCGGCCGCAAATTGATCGAGACGCTGTATCGCGATTACTTCAACACCATCGCCAAGCACGATGCTTTGCCGGAAGGCGAGATTCGCCGCCTGGGCGAGTTGGCCGATCGGGCGGCGAATGCCGCCGTGCGCCAACCCGACGTGCCCGCCCCGCTGACCAATGCCGCGCGCAGCACCTTCCCCGATATGGATCAACCCTGGGTATTTACCGAGCGGCGCGTGGTGGCGATGGCCTTGTTTCGCGGCGACGCGCACATTGCGGCCTGGCGCGACGACGGCTGGAGCGGCCCGCGCATTGAGGTCAGCACGGTCCTGTTCAACGCGACCGAGCGGCTCAGCTCCACGCAACTGCGCGAAGCCGCCGCCCGCCTCGACGACAAAGACTACAAATCGGCGCTCTCCGCGCTGTATTCCGGCGGCGAAGTGACGCGCAACGCTGACGATCAGTACGCCCTCACCAAGTCCGGCCGCGCCGCGCGGCAGTTGGTTGAAGATTTAACCAATCGCAACTTCGCGGCCATCTTCAACATCTTCGATCCATCCGAAGTGCAGGAACTCATCCACTTGCTGGAACGGGTGCGCGGCCCGATCAGCGCTTAACGCCTTTCAACGTTTCCGCCCGTAGTGCCATGATATAATCTTTGACATCACCTCATCTCAAGGATCGTCGCATGTCGTCTTGTCCCAGCTGCGGTCGTGACCCCGGCGCTAACGATCTTTGCCCGCATTGCGGCGCAGATCTCAAGCGTCGGCTCAGAATTCGTACGTTTGGCCTGCTCGCCATCGCCGTGGCTGTGTTGGGGCTAATCGGCCTGGGCGTATTTGCCACGCGCCAGCCCATCCCCGCCGTCAAAATCGCCGCGGTGCAAGCCACCTACAACTTCGCCTACGTTCAGATCAACGGCGTGGTGTCGCGGGTGCCGTCCTACAACGCGACCTCGCAAACGCTGATTTTCTGGGTGCGCGATGACACCGGCGAGTTGATGGTCTCCTCATTTAGAGCAACCACTCAAGATCTCATTACAGCCGATCGAGTGCCCGCGCCCGGCGATACCGTGGCCGTGCAGGGCACGCTGCGCGTCCGCGACACCACGCCCTCGCTTACGCTGGATGCGGCCGAAGCGTTGACGTTGACACGGGCAGCCAACGAAGCCGCGCCGCGCGACATCGGATCACTGACCGTTGAGGATGCCCTGCGGGTCGTGACGGTGCGCGGCGTCATCCGATCGATCCGTTCGCCCTTCGACGGCCTGCAATTGATCACGCTGCGCGACGCCACCGGCGCGATCGATCTGGCCTTGCCCGCCGAACTGGAACCCATCCGGGGCGCGCTGCCTCCACTGGAAGTCGGCCAATCGATCGAGGTGAGTGGCGCGATCACGTTGTTCGATGCCACGCCGCAATTGTCGTTGCGGCAAAGTGCGGACATTCGCCCCTTAAGCGAACGCGTGGCCTTTGCCAAATACACTTCGTTACGCGACCTCAATGAATCATATGCAGGGCGTTGGGTCCGCGTAGAAAATACGGTCGAAGCCGTGTCGCCGTTTTCAGCCGGGGTGAAACTCACGCTGAGCGACGGCCAACAGCGCGTGACGGTGCTGTTCTGGCAGGATGTGTGGGACAGCCTGGGCAAGGCCGCTGACATTCAGCCCGGCACAACGTTATCCGTGCAAGGCGAAGTCAGCGTTTTTCGCGGTCAACTGGAAATTGTGCCGGAAATTGCGCAGGATGTGGCTGTTTTGCAAGTGGCTGCCCTGGCGCCAACGCCTGTACCGCCCCCTGAACCCACGGCGACGACTGTGCCCGCGACGATAGCGACCACGGCCTCAACCGTCCCGGCGCCTACCCCGACGGTTTTGATCATCATCCCGGCGACGGCCATGGCAACCGCTGAAGCGCCAACCAGCGGTGCGGCCACGCCCACGCGCACGCCTAAACCGGCGGCGCAAACGGCGTCGATCAGCGCATTGACGGCCGCCCACGTGGGCCAGGTCTTTACGGTGCGCGGCAAAATTGTGGAGACATCCAGTTTTTCAGCGGGCTTCAAATTCCTGCTGGATGATGGCACGGGCCGCCTGTCGTTGACGTTGTTCAGCGATAACTACAAATTCGTCCCCAATCGAGCGGGCTTGAACCTGGGCGCGGAAGTGTCCGTCGAAGCCGAAGTGACCCAGTATCAGGGCGTGCTGGAATTGCAGCCTAATTCCGGGCGCGATGTGGCGATCCTTACGCCGGGCAGCAGCGCCAGCGTCGCGCTGACGACCGTCAATCAACTGCTGAAGCCGGGGCAGCTGGTGGCGATTGAGGGCAAGATTACGGAAGTCAAACCGTTTTCGTCGGGCATTAATTTGTCGGTTGACGACGGCACGGGCAATGTGCGCGTGACCTTGTTCAACAATGTGCTGGCCTACGTGCCCAATCGCGACGGGCTGGTGGCGGGGGTGAGTGTGCGCGTCGTCGGCAAGACCGAGTTCTTCGGCCGGATGCAGGTCGTCCCGCCGCTGGGCTATGATGTCAGTTTGAAATGATCAATGATGAGTGACACACTGGGTTTGATCGGGCTTGCACTGCTGGGCACGCTGGCGTCGTCGGTGCTGGCGTTGATTCCGGCGCTGCACATTTACAACGTGGTCGGCGTGTTGATCGCGGCGGCGGGGGCGTTGTCGGGCGTGCTTAACGCCGATCAGATCGCGCTGCTGTTGCTGGGCCTGATTATCGGCTACGCCATGTTGTCGAATGTGACCTCGATCTTACTGGCGGCACCCGATGAATCCTCGGCTTTCATCGTGCTGCCGGGGCAGAAGTGGCTCTTGCAGCGGCGCGGTTATGAAGCCGTCGTGTTGACGGGCGTGGGCGCGTTGTGCGGTCTGGGCGTGATGGTGATCGCCAGTCCCATCGCGGGCGAAGCTTCGCGGGTGTTGTCGATCATCGTGTCGCCGCATCTGGGCTGGATTCTGGCCGCCATCATCGCCTTCATGCTGATGTCGGAATGGCCCAAAAGTGGCGAGCGCGGCTCATCAGGTTTGGCGCGGTTTCGATCGGCGTGGACGGGTCTGGGCGCGGGTTTGCTGACATTTGCCTTATCCGGCGTACTGGGCTTCATCATCATGTATCGCAGCCCCGTGCCGACCGAGTTGGCCTTTCAAAATTTGCTGCCTGCTTTCATCGGCCTGTTTGCGATTCCGATGGTGCTGACGAATTTGATCATGGGCACGCGCGTGCCGGAACAACACATCACCACGTCGATCGATGTCACGCCGTTGGCGCTGTTTCGCGGCGCAGTGGCGGGGACGTTGGGCGGATTGTTTGCGGCGTTCTTCCCGGTGGTCACGGGCGGCGTAGGGGGCTTTCTGGCCGGACACGCCACGGCTCAACGCGATGATCGCTCGTTCATCGTGTCGCAGGGCGCGTCCAAATTTGTGTATTACGTTGGCGGTTTCTTGCTGTTCTTCTTGCCGGGCTTGCATCTGACGCGCGGCGGCCTGGCCGCGATGGCACACACGCTGTTCACGCCGGACACGCCGCAACTGTATTTCACCGCTGTCGCCGCGATGGCGATCTGCGGGGCGGTGTCGTTTGGCCTGCTGATCGTGTTCAGCCGCCTCGCGATCAAAGTGGTGGCGCGGATTGATTACCGTGTGATTAGCTGGATCACGTTGGGCGTATTGATCGGACTGGTGGCCATCACGACGGGCCTCGGCGGCTTGATCGTGCTGATCCCGGCCGTGGCGATTGGCTTGATTCCGACGCTGTTCGGTTCGCGGCGCATGAATTGCCTGGGTGTGCTGCTGATTCCGATCACGTTGAATATGGCGGGCGTCGGGCCGGATATTGCGCGCTTGTTGGGGCTGATCTAGGCGCTAGCATTTTCAAGAATTTGAGGAGGCATAAATGGCGACTTTTATCGACTGGAGTCAACTTGAAACCAAAGTGAGTTTGTATGAGCGAATTCACGATTGTGACAATAAATCCGTTGCACTGGCGTTTGTATTGCTTGAACGCTTGCTTGATTTATCTCAAGAAGAGGTAAGAGACGCAATTACTGACGGCGGAAACGACAGGGGTGTGGATGCCGTGTTTATTGATGATCGCGTTGATAAAGATTCTGTCCATATCTTCCAGTTCAAATACACATCAAAGTTCGATAAAGCAAACAACAATTTCCCTGGTGCTGAAATAGATAAACTCCTATCTTTCGTTGCAGATCTTTTGTCTAAAGATGTGTCGATGAAAGATACATGCAATCCAATTCTCTGGGAGAAAGTGCAAGAGATTTGGGCACTGTTAGAGAAGGGGATAGTACCCGCATTCATAGTCCACCTATGTGGCAATATGGATGGACTTGTGACTGCCGAATTTGACCGGCTTTGCAATAGCCTAGCCCCGTATCGGCACTTCGAGGTACAGCAACATACTCTTGAGACGATCGTTGCAATGATCATCGACAAGAATCGCAAACAAATTGATGGGCACCTGCGGCTTGTTGATAAGCAGTATTTTGAACGAGTCGATGGGAATATTCGAGGGTTAATTGCAACCGTGCAAGCTACGGAGTTAATTGATTTAATTCGCGATCCGGAAGATAGATCTAAAGTTCGCCTTGATGTGTTTAACGACAATGTTCGCGTATACCTCACAAGAAAAAACCCAATTAACGAGAAGATATTCAAATCAGCTTTGGCTCAGAACGCTGAGTTTTGGTATCTCAATAACGGAATTACTATAACTTGTGATTCTTTACAATACCCTCCCGGAACAAGAGCTCCTGTATTGGTGCTTGAGAATGTACAAATAGTTAATGGCGGCCAGACGTCAAACGCGCTCTTCGAGGCCTATCAGGCGGATAAGGAAAAACTCGAAGATGTTCTTGTCCTTGTCAAGGTTTATGAGACGAAAGAACGAGAAATTAGTCAAAAAATTGCTGAATCGACCAATAGCCAAACCCCTATTCGCTCTCGTGATTTGCGTGCCAATGACGATGTTCAAAAGAAATTGGAAGAAGAATTCAAGGACCTCGGTTATCTCTATGAGCGCAAGACGGCGCAGCATGCGGATAGTGATAAAACCAAGAGAATAGATGCCTTAACTGCCGGACAGGCATACTTGGCTTATTACCTTGAGTATCCCGAAGTTGCGAAAAAAGACCGAGGTCGGGTTTTCGGTGACTTGTACGAGGTGGTATTCAGCACAGAAATATCTGCCCAGAGCCTACTGACTCCTTTGCAGGTATCGGAGCCAATCGTAGTACGCAAGCGAGCGTTGCAATCCGCGATGCGTCGAGGACAGGAATTTGATAAGAGTCTCTTGTTCTTATTGGAGGGAAACTATCACGTCTTGTATGTGGTCAGATTATTGTGCGAGCATAAAAATCTCACTAAGTCAGACTCAAGCGTAGCCAAACAACAACTTGATGAAGCTATCGAGATAGTAAAACTAACCGTGGAACGCGAGCGAGCAAAAGATCCAGACTCATTTCGCGTTAATGTATTCTTCAAGGACGCGGATACAAAGAAGAAACTCCGTGATGTGCTAATTGAATATGTAGCCGGGAAGAGACCCTAAAAATGTTGCGCAACGAGGTCAAACTTTGAAGGGCATCTCTCACTTTCTGGCCGGCATCGCCGCCGCCTCATTCGTCCCCGGCGTCGTCGAGAGCGCGGCGCAAGGCTCATACCTGATCTTGTTGGGCGGCATCTTTGGCCTGCTGCCGGACACGCTCGATTTTAAGTTTGCGCGCTACTTTGATCGGGCGGAGGCGGTTGATCCTGATCCAGCGAATCTTGATCCGCAGGCGCTGGCGGATCAGATCGCCGCGCTGATCGATCGGGCGGCCAGTGAACGCCGTGAAATTCGCGCCCAATTGCATACGATCAAGTTAGGGCCGGATCGCTGGCGTCAGTATACGGTGCGGTTTGACTCGGCGCATAATGAAGTGGCCGTGCGCATCGGCCCGGTGGTGAATACGTCGCAGATGGTGGTGGCGCAAGTTGCCCCCACGCCCACCGCGCGCGCCAAAGTCAACACGCCCTTGAACTACACCTATGATGGCGACATCAACGTCGATATTTTCGGCGGGCCGTCGTTTGCCTTTGTGCCCAAAGCCAGCGGCGTGGAGATTCAGTTTTTGCCGTGGCATCGCGCGTGGAGCCATTCGCTGACGCTGGCCGTGATGCTGGGGGTGATCATCGGGTTAGTGTTCAACTCATTGCAGGCGGGACTCGTCGTGGCGGCGGGCATGGCCGCGCACGTCGTCGAAGATCAACTGGGTTTTCTGGGCAGCAACTTGTTCTGGCCGATCACGACAGAACGATCGAGCGGCCTGAAGTTGATTCACTCTGGCGATGCGATTCCGAATTTTCTGGCGGTGTGGATCGCACTGCAACTGATCTTTTTCAACCTCGATCGGTTTAGCGCCGCCCCGCAGCATCGCGCCGTGATGCTGGAACCGGTGTCGTTTTTTGCGCTGGCGGTGGGCGCGCCAACGCTGACCCTGGCGGCGATCTACCTCTGGCAGAAACGGCGCACGCGCCTGCAATTGGCGGCGGCGCGGCAAGCGGATATTTTGAGCGAGTCGCAAGAGACGGAAGTGTAGGGCGATTGGTAACTGGTGATTGGTCAATTGGTCAATGGGTAATCGGTCTATCGGGTCAGCAAGGGAGACGTGATGCGTACACGAGCCGCCTCAAACATCATGCGAATGCTGATGGTGATCGCGCTGAGCGGAACGGCCTTTATCGTGTTGCAGCGCGCGTTGATCGTCACCGCCTCGCCCGCTATTTCTCCACGTAGCGCCCAACCGCTCGACGTGGTCATCAACGAGATCGCGTGGAGTGGCACGCTTTCCAACTCCAATGCGGAATGGATCGAACTTAAGAACAACTCCGCGATTACGGTTGATCTATCGGGCTGGCGGCTTTACGCTGGCGACGGCATTCCAAACATCAACCTGACGGGCACGATCACGCCCGGCGGTTTTTTTCTGCTGGAACGCACTGCCGATACCACAGTCAACGACATCCCGGCCGATCAAATTTACACCGGTGCGCTGGGCGATGGTGGTGAAAGCCTGACGCTGACGGATGAGATCAGCACCGTGATCGATACGGCCAATGGCGATGGCGGCGCGTGGCCGGCCGGTACGGGCGCGCCGTTGCGCTACTCGATGGAGCGTATTGATTCGCTGGCACCGGACACCGATCTTAACTGGGCCACCAATGACGGCGTCACGCGCAACGGCCTCGACGTGGGCGGCAATCCGATCAATGGCACGCCGCGCCAACCGAACTCCGCGAAAATCTTCGTGCCCACCCCGCCCGGTAGTGTGTTGATCAGCGCGGTACACGCCGATGGGAACGTCACCGGCCAGCTGGATGAAGGTTTCCGGTTGACAAATGTCAGCACCCAGACCATCACCCTGACGAATTGGATTGCCACCGACGGTTTGGGTGAAGGCGCGGTCAACCTGACCGGGACTTTGCCGCCGCATCAGGTGATTTGGCTGGCGCGCAATGCACTGGCCTTCTCCAGCCAGTTTGGTTTCAAGCCGGGCTACGAATACGACGGCGACAACGATCCGACCGTCCCCAATCTCAGCGGAGTTGCCCTGGATCTGGTGGCGACCAATGATGAACTGGCGATTCGTGAGGGAGCCAACAACTGGATCGATGCGGTGGTGTGGGGCACGGGTCAGATCACGGATACGGCGTGGCTATCGGGCTGGGACGGGTTAAATGTCCAGCGTTACGGTAATTCCAGTCTCACGGCGGCCAACCAACTGATCTATCGCAAACTCGATGAAGCCGCGGGCGACCTCATCAGCGATACAAACAGCGCGCTTGATTGGGCCAACGATCGCACTGATCCCGTTGCGGGCCGCAAGGTACAGTACGCGGGCTGGGATTTGGATCAACTGTGGCGCACGGCCAAAGTTACCGCGACCGCCGCTCTCACGGTCGCCATCGCACCCGATAATGCCTATCGTGTCATCAGCGATTTTCTCGGCGCGGCGCAGCATTCGATCGTGATGGAGATGCACACCTTCGATAACCTGGGCTTGCTCGATGTGCTGACGCGCACCATCGGGCGCGGCGTGAGTGTGACGATCTTGCTGGAAGGCGGGCCGGTGGGTGGCCTCGATGATCAGGAAAAATGGGTGTGCCAGCACATCGAGTCAGCGGGCGGGCAATGCTGGTTCATGATCAGCGACTCGACGCAAGACATTCGCGCCCGCTATGATTACGTCCACGCCAAGATGATCGTGGTGGATGATAAGGTTGTGGCGATTGGCTCGGAGAATTTTAGTCCGCGCAGTTTGACCTATGACAATTTTGCCGACGGCACGGTGGGTCATCGCGGCGTGTACTTGCTGACCGATGCGAGTGGCGTCATCTCGCGCGCGCTGGACATCTGGCGCGCGGATTTCGATCCGAGCCAGCACCGCGACCTGATCCGCTGGTCGATCAGCGATACGAAGTACGGCCCGCCCCCGATCGGGTTTGCGCCCAATTACAGCATCGAAGTGAGCGGCTATCGCATTCGCTATCCGCAGCCGTTGACCATCACCGCACCCTTGACCTTTGAAGTGGTCAGCGCCCCGGAAAACGCCTTGCACGCCAACGACGCGCTGTTAGGTTGGATCAACCAATCGGGCGCGGGTGACGCGATCGAGGTGGAGCAGCTCGACGAGCCGACGTATTGGGGCGCATCGACCAGTAATCCCAGCGCTGATCCGAATGTGCGCCTGGAGGCGTTGATCGCGGCGGCGGGGCGTGGGGCGCAGGTGCGCCTGCTGCTCGATCGGTACTTCGACGATTCAACCAAGCCCAACAGCAACGACGCGACCGTGAAGTACATCGAGTCGCTGCGCGCGTTGAGTCCGACGCTGGCGGCCAATTTGCAGGTGCGGCAGGGCGATCCAGCGCGCTATGGCCTGCATAACAAGATGTTTCTGTTCGATGTTGGCGGACGGCAGGTGGTGCATGTGGGCAGCATCAATGGCACGGAAACGTCCAACAAGGCCAATCGTGAGGTGGCCCTGCAAGTGGAATCGAGTGCGGCGCACGCCTATCTGCGCGCGATGTTCGAATACGATTGGGCCTTTCAGCCGCGCAGTTATTTTCCGGTGATCGCGTACAATTATCTTCCCCCGCCCGATCATCTGTTGATTAGCAAAGTGTTTTACTTTGGCGCGACGAGTGTGGTCACGGGCAGTGAATGGGTGCAAATCTACAACCCCACGCCGATCACGATCTCGCTGAACGGCTATAAACTGGGCGATCAAGCCGCGCCCGGCCCGACCGGCTTTACGGTCGATGGGATGTGGCAGTTCCCGTCGAATGCGCAGATTCCGCCGGGGCAAGCCATCAATGTGGCGACAACGGGCGCGGGCTTCTTCGATAAGTACACGCGCTATCCGCAGTACGCGTTTTTCACCAGCACCAATCCGGTGCCGCTACTGACGCCGTACATCACGTACACGAGCAACATCAGTTTCTCGCTGGCGAACACCGGCGATGAGGTGCTGCTGCTCGGCCCGAACGATCAACTCATCGACGGCGTGACGTGGGGCGTGGGTGTGCTGCCGGGGAATGTGGCGTGTCCGTTCATCGATATGACCCTGTATCCGCCCGAAACGCGCAATCCATCGATCATGCGGAATCCGCTATGGAAGGACACCAATGACTGCAACGCGGACTTTGTGATCGATTGGACGACGACGCCGTAAAGGCGGAAGGGGAGTCAGAGGGATAGAGTGACAGCAGGAAGACGTTATTTGTCTACTTCGATGTTGTGCTTGAGGTTGAAGATTTCGGCGTCTTCTTTGGTGGCTTCACCCTTCAGACCAAGCTCAGCATAGATTTGGCGACTGCGCGTGAGGAGGTCAATGGCTGCGGCGCGATTGCCGCGTTTCTTTTCCATCATGCCCCAATTGTAAAGGACAGTTGCCATGCCACGCTTGTCACCAAGTTCTTGCAGAATATCCAAACTCTTGTGGCAAAGTCCTTCAGCCTCGTCATAATTTTCGCGTGCCCAGTAAACCTCAGCTAAGCTATTTTGCGTTGCGACTATGCCTTCCCGGTCGCCCAATTTCCGTGCGATATCTAAGCTGTCCCGGTAAAGTTGCTCGGCACGGTCGTAGTTGCTACGCGTCGCATAAAGCGTAGCCAAACCGTGTAGTACTATTGCTATTTCGCGCTGGTCACCCAATTCTCGCAAAGTGTCTAGGCTCTGGCGATATAATTGATTGGCTGTGTCGTAGTCGCCTTGCCGTCGGTAGAGATCAGCTAGACTGCTTTGTGTCACAGCAGCACCACGCCGATCGCCAAGTTCTAATTCAGTCGCTAAACTCTGCCGATACAAGTGCTCGGCCCGCTCATAGTCACCGCGTTGCCGATATAGGTTGGCCAAATTACCTTCTGCCACCGCCACACCACGTCGGTCGCCAAGCCGGTGGGCAATATCTAGACTAGCGCGGTATAGCCGATCGGCCTTACTGTAGTCACCGCGTAACCGGAAGAGATCAGCAAGGCTACCTTGTGTCACTGCCGTGCCTTGCAAATCACCCAACTGACGAGCGATTTCTAGACTTTCCTGGTATAGGTGTTCGGCGCGGTCATAGTCACCACGTAACGTGTAGAGGCTAGCAAGGCCGTTCTCGGCTATCGCTACTTCACGTCGTTCTCCTAATTCCTGCAATGTATCCAGACTCTTGTGGTACAGTACTTCAGCACGATCGTAGTCGCTACGCAACCGATAGAGATCAGCCAGACTGTATTGAATCACAGCGGCGCTACGTCGCTCCTTCAGTCTTCGATTGATTTCAAGCGATTGCTGGTAATATTGCTCAGCCACTTCGTAATTGCCTAGCTGTTTGTGTAAGCTGGCCATCTTGAACAGGACACTTGCTCGAACGAGTGTCAGCGTTGAATCGTCACCATCATAGTCGTCGAGCAAGCCCATCAGCAAGTGCAGCCGTTGCTCCTTATCCACCTGATCGAGGCCCGTCATGACATGATACGGCTCATCCATCTCGCGGCGGTAAAGCGGGACGCTAATTTCGGCTTCCGGCTCAAAATCATAAACGCCACTGCGCCACGACCAAAAGTCGGGAGCGTGTTGGGCAACGAGGCGCATCACATACTCGGGCACCCACAGGATCACTGGGCTGTCGATGTGACCAAATTTGGCGCGGCGGTGATTGAGTTGCGCGAGGGCTGCTTCAGGATGGGCGGAGGGCATCACCTGATCGAGGCCATAGACGAATAACGGTTGGCCGTCAGACGCTGCGGCTTGTAGGCGCTCTGGCAATGCATTCAGGTCGTCAGAGGTGAGCGTCAACTCGATTGGCTTAACCCCAAACGGTTCGACGGCATCCTTGAGCCGTGCTACCAATGTCTCGCGCTGGGGCTTAGAATTGCAGCGGGCGAAAGCGAGCACAAACGTGCCCCGGCTGCGCCGCAGCATGCGCGCCATTGCCAGAAGTTCGGTTTCGTTGGACGAACCCGATTGGGCGGAAGTGTCGGTAGTTAAGTCAGTATCGGTAGTCATTTCTTCTTGCGCGTCTGAGCACGCGTTTTGGCTTTCGGGGCAAGCGCGGCCTGGAAACGTGGATTGGCGCGGACCGCTGGATGAACATCCGCCCAGCGGCCGCCATTCATGTATTCCAGCACCAGCAGATTTCTCAACAACTTGGCGTGCTTGGCGTCGTCGGTTTCCTGGTTGCGATACACCGTGACCAGATCCGGCAAATTGTCTTCCGTGATTAGCCGATCTTTATCATTCAGCATTTTGCGGGCGGCGCGCTCAACTTGGGCTTGGCCGATGATGGTTTCGGTGTAATCCAGCGCGTAACGGATCAGCGTCAACAAATCACCCACGTGCCCGCCGCTCAAATCGATGAGTTGATTCAGCAAATCAGGTGATTGGAATAGTGTGGCGGTATCGACCCGGAGGCCGATGACATTGCCCAGTTTGGCACGGCCTGACTCGTAGGGCGTGCGCTCCGCGTTACGCTCGGCGATTTTGACCATCGGAATCACTTCAACCGACTCGAAGACTGTGTGGACATTCTGATCGCTCAAGAGCGTGATGGGCACGGTGTAAATGATATGACAACGCGGCGCTTTTAGCTGCTCGCCGTGGTAAATGAAGAGATTAACGTGCGTTGACACGCCCTTGGCTTCGTCGCTTTCGCGCAGCAGCATCTTCTCCAGCGAATCGACCACCAGCACCAACCCGGCACTACCCGCCTGCGACAAGCGCACCTGTGTATCGTCGATCAGCAAGTTCAGCCGCTCGATGAACTCGCCGATATTGCGCTCGACCGTGCGCGTGATCTCTTCACGGCGCTGGCTGCTGTTGCGAATTTGCCCGCGCAGTGTGGCAAACATTGAGAAGAATTTCAGCAGGGGTGTGTCCAGCCCCAGTCCGTAACTTGCATCCAGTGTGCGATCAGTGCCGCGTATTGTGTCATTGGTGATAATGACTTTGCTGAACCAGTCCACCAGGTCCTGCAGCAGCTCGGCCTTGACGCTCGCCTCCCACTTGGATGCGTTGATTTGTTTCACAATCTGCTCAGCCATCGTCAACAGCACATGGATGTAGCTGACATCTGCGCCCAGTTCTTCCAAGACATCAAAGTACACCACACAAAAGCGGTTCGCTTCCAGCGCGTGTTGCAACCGGAGCAGTTCCGTGGTTTTGCCCGATCGAATGTGGCCGGTGACGAGTTGTTTCTGAAATTCAACCGGCAGCGCCGTCTGAGAACGAGTGATACGCCTGCACAGCAAATCCGTCAGGTTATCGCCACCCCGCACGGGATTGAGATCAACCCAGCGCGGATCGCCAGGTTGAAGGGGCAAATCGGGATTGACGGCAGAATAGGCTTGATCGGCGGTGCGTGGTAGTTCAGGCATTATGACCTCAATTTACAGCGATGATCAAATGATACACTGATTTAGACTTGACGCAACTACCGTTGCGCCGGTCTTCAACATCGGCTATACTTTCGCCCAGCCATGGTTCACCCCAAACCCGAAGTGACTATTAAAACCATCGAGCGGTTCCGCTCGAAGCATCTGCATAACTCGCGGCCGGTGACGATATTCCTGCCGCCCGGTTACGCGGCCGATTCGCAGCGTCACTATAAAGTGATCTATGCCAACGACGGGCAGGATATGCCTGCCGTGAAGTTGGCCGCGACATTGACCAAATTGATCGAGCACGACGAGATCGAGCCGGTGATCGTGGTGGCGCTGCACGCCACGCGCGATCGACTTCAAGAGTACGGCACGGCGGATATTCCCAATGCGCGCGGGTTGGGCAAGAAGGCCCGCAAATATGCGTGGTTCGTGCTGGACGAGGTGATGCCGTACATCAATCGGCATTTCCGCACCCTGCCCGGCCCGATCAACACGGCCATCATCGGTTGGTCGCTGGGCGGCCTGATGGCGCTGGACATGGCGTGGAATCATCCGCAGGTGTTTGGCACGGTGGGCGTTTTTTCCGGCTCGCTATGGTGGCGCACCGAAGATCAGGACGTGCATTCCAAGCAAGAGTCGCGCATCATGCATCGCCGCGTGCGCGATACCGAAGTGCCCGGCCGCTTGAAACTGTGGTTCGAGGCAGGCACGCGCGACGAGACGGACGACCGCGACGGCGACGGCATCATCGACGCGATTCAGGACACGACCGAACTGCTGGACGAACTGGAATTGAAGGGCTATCGGCGCGGCATCGATATGGTGTACGTGCAGATGGAAAGCGGCCAGCACACTCCAGCAACGTGGGCGGTGGCCATGCCCTACTTCCTGCGCTGGGCGGTGCCCACACCGCATTACCTGCGCTATCATCCCATCGACGGCACCGAGCGCGTGTCCGTGCAGATGAAGCGGCATCATAATCGACGGAAGAAATAATCGGACACAGATTTTCACAGATTGCACAGATAAAAAACATCGCATCAATCTGTGTTATCCGTGTAATCTGTGTCCAATATAATGGAGAGCCAATGGGAGCACTACCGCATAAAACCGTTCTGTGTATCACCAGTTACGAAAAGGGGCAGGCCTTCTTGCGCGAGGTGAAAGCGCAGGGCAGCACCGTCTATCTGCTCACCGTCGAGAAACTGCGCGACGCCGATTGGCCGCGCGACGCCATCGACGAGATTTTCTACATGCCCTCGCTCTTCAACGAGCAGGATATGATCAATGCCGTCAGTTATCTGGCACGCTCGCACCAGATCGATCGCATCGTGCCGCTGGACGATTACGACGTGGAGATGGCGGCCAAGTTGCGCGAGCATTTGCGCATCCCCGGCATGGGCGACAGCACCACGCGCTACTTCCGCGACAAGCTCGCCATGCGCGTCCGCGCCCGCGATCGCGGCGTGCTGGTTCCAGAGTTTGCCCACGTCCTAAACTACGATGCCTTGCGCGAATTCATGGCGCGCGTGCCGCCGCCGTGGCTGATCAAGCCGCGCTCCGAGGCGTCGTCGCTGGGCATCAAGAAACTCAACTCGCCCGACGAACTGTGGCCCGTGCTCGATCAACTGGGTGATCGGCAATCGTACTACGTGCTGGAAGCCTTTGTCCCCGGCGAGGTTTATCACGTCGATTCGATCGTGTCCGAAAAGAACGCGGTCTTCTCGGAAGTGCATCAATATGGCCGCCCACCCTTCAGCGTCATGCACGAGGGCGGCGTATTCACCACGCGCACCGTCGAACGCGGCTCGGCCGACGCGGTTGAACTGAAGCGGCGCAATCAAGAACTCATCGAGGCGCTGGGGCTGGTGCGCGGTGTCACTCACGCCGAGTTCCTGAAGGGCACCGCCGATGGCCGCTTCTACTTCATCGAGTGCGCGGCGCGCGTGGGCGGAGCCAACATCGCCGAACTGGTGCAGGCCACGACCGGCCTCAACCTGTGGGCCGAGTGGGCGCGCATCGAAATCGCGGGCGAGGATGCGGTTTATGAATTGCCCGAACACCAATCGGACTACGGCGGCCTGCTCATCTCGCTCGCCCGTCAGGAGTGGCCGGACCTGGCGGCCTACACCGACCCCGAAATTGCCTGGCGCATGCATCGCAAAGGGCACGCGGGCTTGATCGTCAAATCGACCGATCGGGCACGGGTACAAGCGCTGCTCGATTCGTACACGCAGCGTTTTTATGACGACTTCTTTGCCAAGTTGCCACCACCCGATCGGCCCACCAACTAACCTCGGACCTGACAGGTTCTCCTGTCAGGTCTTTTTTTGCCTGTTTTCAAATCAAAATCTATACAAATACTTGACAGATACTATCCAGCATGATAAGATAGATTCATCTAAACAGAAAGAACGGGCCATGATCGAACTGGACGACCTGCGCGAGATTTCAAACGAACCGACTTACAACGCCAAAGCGGTGACGATGCAAACCGGCGTGACACCTGCCACATTGCGGGCCTGGGAGCGGCGTTACGGCATTCTGCTGCCCGATCGGACCGCCGGGGGGCATCGGTTGTATTCCGCGCGTGATATTGCGGCCATCAAATGGCTGAAGGAACACATCGAGCAAGGCATGACCATCAGCCGGGCCTCGGCTTTGCTGCAAAAACAGTTGTACACCAGCAGCGAGCCTGTGGCGCAGGCTCACCAAGCGGTACAGGCACCGGTAATCACCCTCGCCGAAATGCCCGAGTCGGCGCGGTCGGTCGACACGATCAAAACTAATTTGTACGAAGCCTTGATCGATTACGACGAACTGACCGCCGATGAAATCCTGAGCGAAGCGTACTCGCTGCATCCGATTGAACTGGTATGCACCGACGTGATCGAGCAGGTGCTGGTGCGGCTGGGCCGCGCCTGGGCCGCGGGGGAAATCGCTATTTCAACCGAGCACTTCGCGTCTAACTACCTGCGCGGCAAGCTGATTGCGCTGGTTTCGCACGGTCCGGCGACGCGGCCCGGCCTCATCGCCATTGGCTGCGCGCCCACCGACCTGCACGAGATGGGCATTCTGCTGCTGTCGATTTTCCTGCGGCGGCGCGGTTGGCACGTG
>JAGOBP010000364.1 GCA_017999195.1 Thermoflexales bacterium | reverse complement strand
GCGCGGGCATCACCAGCGTGCCCTCAGGGGTCAGCACATCCATCAACGCTTGAATCACCGCCACTGGCCCGCCGCACACCCAGCCCAACGCACTCAACGACGAATGCACGATCACCGTCTGGCCGGACTGCAAACCCAGTTCGCGCAAATCATATGCCAGACTCTCGCGCGTGCGCGGCGCATCAATTTCGCTAATCGTATCGGCTTCACTCATCGCTCATCTCTCGTCACGTAACGCCGCCAACACCTTCTGCAACGCGATCAAACTCGCGCCCGAATGCGCGCCGTCCAAACCATCGAGTGTGTACTTGCGATCATACGGATTCGCCTTAAATTCAGGCGATTTCAGCAGCACAGCTAATCGGGCGACCACGTCCGATCGGGTGGTGGCGTCCCACAGGCGCGCGTGCTTCAGCCAGAAAACCGTGTACGAGTAATCGATCGGTTCCCGCTGCGCGACGCGCTGTTCGCGTTCGGCATCGGCTTGCTGCGATTGCGTCAACACCGGCTTCGACTTGAACAACTTCATAAAGCCAACTCCATGATCCATAACCCAAAATGATCGGGATTGAGCTGATACCCCGCCTGGGTCAAAGCATCGATCAACGGCGCATAATCGCTGACCCCCGCGCTCACTTCCGAACGATGCAACTGTGCCGCCAGGCCGCGCATTTGCCGCGCCAATTCAAGCATCGCGCCCGGCTCACCATCGAGATGATCGACGCGCAGTCGATGCGACCGGCCATCTTCGCTGTCTTCGTCATACGCGGCAGAGCGCACGACCGCCCAAGCCGCGATCGACCCATCGGGGTGTTTCAGACCGAAGACGCGCCCTTCAGCAATCGCGCGCGTGATGGCTGCAGCGGTCATCGTCTGCACCGACCACGCATCACGAAAGGCCTGATGCTGATACCGCACCAACGGCGAATCGAGCCACTTCAATGCAGCGGGCACATCGGCCAAAGTCAATTTTGCGGGGACTTCAAACGCGGCGGAAGCGGCGGCCAGCCGCGCGGCAAAGGTGATGGTGTGTTGAAAGCCCGCCTGTGCGCCGATGGTCTGGCTGCCCACGTTTTCGCCGCCCGTCATGTAGCGCATGACTTTGCCGCCCAGCCGCCGCGCCAGTTCGACGTGATAGCGATTCAACGCAGACGCGATACCACGCCGCCGGAAATCGGGATCGACGCGCAGGCCCTCGAACCACCACTCGCCGTCGCCCAGATCAGTGAGTTTGGCAATCGCCACGACTTGAGCATCGAGCACAGCCGCCGTAAATTCACCGGCTGAATCGGCCAGCCACTCGTCGAAAACGTCGTGAATGTAATCACCTTCGCCCGCGCCCCACGTGTGCGCGGTAAACGCCAAAACGCGATCTTTGTCTGCCGGAACAACCGGACGAAAAATCAAAGCCTGTGTCATGATGGTCAAAGTGTACCACAGCCAAAATGAAAGTAGGGGTCGATTTGAGATCGACCCCTACCGGAAAGTTACGAACAACTAAGTCTAGCGTCGATCACGGCCCCCGCCGCCCGATCGACCCCGATCACCCCCACCGGAGCGACCTCGATCCCCGCCGCCCGATCGGCCGCGGTCGCCGCCGCCACTCGATCGAGGCTTGTCGGCCTCACGGGCTTGCTCGGGCGTCAGCCCTTCCAGCACCGCGCGTCGGCTCAAGCGAATCTTGCCTTGCGGATCGACATCGGTGACCATGACCATGACTTCGTCGCCCAACTTCACGACAGATTCAACCGTCGGGGCGCGATAGTCGGCCAACTGGCTGATGTGCACCATGCCATCGGTGCCGGGCGCGATTTCCACGAACGCGCCGAAGTCGGTGATGCGCACGACTTTGCCCGTATAGATCTTGCCGATCTCGACGGATTCGGTCAGCCCTTCGATGCGGGCGCGCGCGGCTTCCGCCATCGCGCCATTCGTCGAAGCGACGTACACCGTGCCGTCTTCGTGAATGTCGATCGTCGCGCCGGTCTCGTCCTGGATGGCGCGCACGTTCTTGCCGCCGGGGCCGATGAGCGCGCCGATCTTATCGGGGTTGATGTGGATCGTCGCGATGCGCGGCGCATGCGACTTCAGGTCCGGTCGCGGTTCGGCCAGCGCACCCTTGATCACATCGAGAATGATCAGGCGGGCGTCACGCGCTTGCGCCAAAGCCTTCTCCATGATTTCCTTGGAGAGACCCTTGATCTTGATGTCCATTTGCAGCGCGGTGATGCCTTCGGTCGTACCGGCAACTTTGAAGTCCATGTCGCCCAGATGATCTTCCAGACCTTGAATGTCGGTCAGTACGGCGAAGCGACTGCCGTCGCTGATCAGGCCCATGGCGATGCCGCCCACGGGCGCTTTGATCGGCACACCCGCATCCATCAGCGAGAGCGTCGAACCGCACACCGAGGCCATCGAGGTCGAGCCGTTGGAGGACATGACTTCGCTGACGACGCGAATGGTGTAGGGGAAAGCCTTTTCATCAGGAATGACGGGCACCAGCGCGCGTTCGGCCAGCGCACCGTGACCGATCTCGCGGCGCGACGAGCCGCGCATCGGCTTGGCTTCGCCGGTCGAGTACGGCGGGAAGTTGTAGTGATGCAGATAGCGCTTGGTGTCTTCGGGCGCCAGGCCGTCCAACTGCTGCGCATCTTTCAGCGTGCCCAGCGTGGCGATGCTCAACACTTGCGTCTCGCCGCGGGTGAACAGGCCGGAGCCGTGCGCACGCGGGCTGAGATCGACTTCGGCGTCCAACTGGCGCAATTGCGTCAGGCCGCGGCCGTCGGGGCGGATGCCCTGATCAAGAATGCGTGAGCGGACGACTTCGGCTTCGATGTCGTGGAAGACGCTGGAAACGGTCTTGCCATCGACGGTCTCTTTCAGCGCGTCCTTGACGGAGGCTTCCAGTTCGTCGAGCGCATCGTACACGTCGGCTTTCTTGCCACCCTTTTCGAAGATGGCCGCCATGCCGCCGCCGACCTTCTCGCGCACGGCCGCAGCCAGATCGGCCGCCACCGCGAACTTGGGATACGACGTGTTCTTGGGCTTGCCCAGCTGCTCGCGCATCTTGTTTTGCAGGTCAATCATCGGCTGCAAAGACTTGTGCGCAAAGTCCAGCGCTTCCACCATCAGCGCTTCGGGCAGTTCGTTCGCGCCGCATTCGACCATCAGGATCGCATCGGCGGTGCCGGCGAGCCGCAGATCGAGCGTGCTGTTGGTCAGTTCCGTCGAGGTGGGATTGACGACGAATTCGCCGTCGATGTAGCCGATGCGTACCGCACCGACCGGCCCTTCAAAGGGGATGTCGCTGATGGTCAACGCGGCCGACGCGCCATTAATGGCGAGGATGTCGATCTGATGCTCTTGATCGGACGACAGCGACGTGATGACAACTTGCACATCGTTGCGGAAGTCGGCCGGGAACAGCGGGCGTAAAGGCCGATCGGTCAGGCGGCAGACCAAGATCGCCGCTTCGCCGGGGCGGCCTTCGCGCCGGAAAAACGAGCCGGGGATGCGGCCCGCTGCATACAATCGCTCTTCGTATTCGACGCTGAGCGGGAAAAAGTCGATGCCTTCACGCGGCGTCTTCGCCATCGTGGCGGTGGTCAGGATGAGGGTGTCGCCCAAGCGCACCGTCACCGCGCCGCTGGCCTGATTAGCCAACTTGCCGGTTTCAACCGTAATCGTGTCACGGCCCAGGGTGGTCGTGAATGTTTTTGCTTCGTTCATAGGGTTTGACCTCCAGTGGTCATTAAAGTAGTGCGGGGGAGGTCAGGGACTGGAGAGAAAGCGAATCAATGACAAATGAAAAATGAGCAAATGACAAATTGGGTGCAGTAGTTTTGTCATTAGTCATTGGTCATTTTTAATTGACCTGCGCTCTCTCCAATACCTGCTCTCCGTGCCGCGAAAAAGTCGTTCAGCGGATCAGGCTAATCGGAAGCGGGTCACCTCCTTGGTAATAAACGCAATGCGAGTAGATGGCTAGACCACGCATCTACTCGCATCGAATTGTAGGGCTACATTCTTCCGCCAGACGCGGAGCGGGATGACACCATCGAGAACTTACTTGCGCAGGCCAAGCCGCTGCAGAATCGCCTTGTAACTGGCGGGATTGGTGCGCGACAGATAAGCCAGTTGACGGCGGCGCTGGCCGACCATGACCAGCAAGCCGTGCCGCGAAGTCTGATCGTGCTTGTGAATGGCCAGATGCTTGGTCAACGAATTGATGCGCGCCGTCAACAGCGCAATTTGCACTTCCGGCGAGCCGGTGTCGGTTTCGTGCGTGTGATACCCAGTGATGATTTCGGTCTTTTCGTCTTTCGACAGCATGTTACTGACTCCTTAAAGGTTATCACGTGTCGGGCGGCTGTACACCCAACCGTGTATTCAACTGCGCGGCGATTGTACCACGGAACAAAGAAGCTCACAACGAAGGGAGCATTACCATAAGCGCGTGACGGCATAAGCGTCGAAGGCCCCATCATTCCCTATGATGGGCAGAGACTCGGTCTGGGCTTGTGCGATCAACAGCCGATCAAATGGATCACGATGATGGAACGGCAAACCACTCACCACCGCCGCGTGTTGCACGGTAATATCCAGCAGTTCGATTCGGTTGCGACTGAGTTGCTGCGGGATGAACACCTCAAATGGCTGGGACAAGCGGAGTTTGCTCAGGCTGATCTTGATGGCCATTTCCCAGACACTGGCCGCGCTCAGAAACAACTGATTATCCGCGGCTTCCATCAAGGCCCGACCGGTTGAACTCAAGCGAGGATTATCCTCGATAAACCATAAGAAACTATGCGTATCGAGCAGGAATTTCATGCCGTATACTCGGCAAAGTCGGCGAGTGGCGCGTCGAAGTCGGCGGCGATTGAGATCA
>JAGOBP010000363.1 GCA_017999195.1 Thermoflexales bacterium | reverse complement strand
CACCCGCACCGAGATCATCGGTCACACCACGTCCGAACTCAATCTGTGGGCCAACGCCGATCAGCGGCGCGTGATGCTGGACATGTTGGCGCGGGATGGCGCGGTGCGCGGCCTAGAAATTGAGTATCGCAAGAAATCGGGCGAGGTGGGCAGCGCGGTCTTTTACGCCGAGCAGATCACCATCGAAGGCGAGCCATGCCTGATCACGATGGCGCAGGATGTCACCGCCTACAAGCAGGCGCAGGTTGCGCTCAGCCACATTGCCGTCGATCTGCAAAGCCGCAACGAAGAACTGGACGCGTTCTCGCGCACCGTGGCGCACGATCTCAAGAATCCGCTGGGCAACATCATCGGTTTCAGCGAATACTTGCAGGCGCGGCCCAATTTATCGGAAGCGACGCGCGCCGACTTCATCAACACCATCGTCCGCAACGCCTTCAAGATGGACAGCATCATCGACGAGTTGTTGTTGCTGGCCAAGGTCCGCATGGGCGATGTGCCGTTGAAACCCCTGGACATGGGCCGCATCGTCAGTGAGGCGCTGCACCGGCTCACCTTTATGGTTTCGGAAGCCGGCGCGGCCATCTATGCCCCCGATCACTGGCCGGTCGCTCAAGGGTACGGCCCGTGGGTGGAAGAGGTCTGGGTTAACTACTTGAGCAACGCCATCAAGTATGGCGGCCAGCCGCCCCATATTGATCTGGGCGGCGAACTGCAAGCGGATAACATCGTCCGCTACTGGGTCAAAGACGACGGACCGGGCCTGCCGCCCGAGTTAGAGACGCAACTCTTTCAGCCGTTTCCGCAGTTGTCCACCGTGCGCGCCACCGGCCACGGACTGGGCCTGTCCATCGTGCGACAGATTGTCGAAAAGATGGGCGGCCAGGTGGGCGTGGATAATGCGCCGGGCGGCTGCCGCTTCTGGTTCACCCTGCCCGCCGCCGATTGAACTTCATCGCTCGATCACACCGTTACATCAAACGCGACGATCTTTCAAGATCGTCGCGTTTTTGTTCTTAACGTGATTCCAAATTAAGCCTGATCAGCCGGCGCTACCACACTCAAGCCGCCGCCTTGAGCAATGACTAACCAACGCCATGAACGGTGTGCGCCTGGAAATCTGAAAACGCTCCGGTCGGCGTCCTCGCCGACCGCTCCCGGCGGGGACGCCGGGAGAAGCACGTTCAGATTTCAAACTAACGTGACCACTCAAGACACGCGCCTAAAACGCATTCGCCTGCGCGATGTCGCCCAACCGCCGCGCACTAGGTTTGATCGTAATCGCAAACGATTCCCGATCGACGCCGATCAGCCCGAAGTGCGGCCGATAGCCCTGCTGCCACTCATAGTTATCAAAGGCCGACCAATAGAAATAGCCGCGCACATCCAGACCATCGGCCAGGCATTGCGTCACACCCTGCAGCGCCCGCTCGATGTAGGCCACGCGCCGCGTATCATCCATCGTCCCGATGCCGTTCTCAGTCACGATGACGGGACAGCCCGAAATCGCCACTGCTTCACGAATCGTGTGCTCCAGCGCTTCGGGATAAAACTCGTAGCCCATCTGCGTGACCTCGGCATTGGGTTCGGGACGCACGACACCACTCGTACCCACGCACACGCGCGAGTACGATTGCACGCCCACAAAATCATCGCCGCGCAGCGCTTCCAAATATGAGTCGTTTGCGGTGTAGCGCAGTTGCTGGGCATTGGTCTCGCCGCCTTCGACGGCTTGAACATCCTGCAACGCCAGCGTCAGACCAACCGGGAACGTGTCACGCACCGATTTGATTGCCGCATAACCGGCGCGATGTGCACCCAACATGATCTTGCGCGCCTGCGGCGAAACCACAAACAGGTACGGGGCGAAATCTTCGGGCTTTACCCTAACCGATCGAGCCGCGGCCAGCCACCAGGGCGCGCTATGCAGTTGAGACATCGGCGGTCGAAAGTGCATCGCGCTGAGCAAGTCGCCCAGATTTGGTTCGTTCAAGGTACACGCACCGCCGATTAGATCACCCAAATCACGGGTCACGCGTTCGCAAAAGCGCGCAAATTTGGCCGGAGTCGCGTCGCTTTCCCAGCCGCCCGACGCCAGCAACCAGCGCGGCGAGGTAAAGTGATGCAGCGTCACGAACGGCGTCAGGCCGTGCTCGCGGCACGTCGCCAGCATGCGGCGATAATGATCCAACTCCGCGCGCGAGAAGTAACCTTCCTCCGGCTCAACGCGCGCCCACTCGATCGAGAAGCGATAGGCATTCAGGCCCAGCTGCGCCAGCAGCGCGATGTGCTCGGGATAACGATGATAGTGATCGCACGCATCGCCGGACGGTTCGGCAAACGGCGAATCGGGCAAATGTTCCAGCAGCCAGCCATCGCTGTTGACGTTGTTGCCCTCAACTTGATGCGCGGCCGTGGCCGTGCCCCACAAGAAGTTTTTCGGAAATGAATAAGTCACGATGTTCTCCAAGTTCTTGCAAACAACGAGGCGACTTCTAAGGTCGCCTCGTTGTCATTCGTGTTCCTTCGTGTTCTTCGTGGTTTAATCTACGCCGTGGCTTTCGCCTCAAAATCCGCAGGCATGCAGCACAGCACCAGATCCTTGGCCGCCTTCACTTCATCCAGGCGCTTCACGGGCGCATGGTGCGGCGCGCCGTGCAGCAGTTCCGGCGAAGTCACCGCCTCGTCCGCGATCTTGCGCATCACGTCGATGAACGCATCGAGCGTCTCTTTGCTCTCGGTCTCGGTCGGCTCGATCATCAACGCTTCCGGCACGATCAGCGGGAAGTAGTTGGTTGGCGGATGATAGTTGTAATCCATCAGGCGCTTGCTCACATCCAGCGCGCGCACATCGCTACCCGCAAACTTGCCCTGACACACGAATTCGTGCATGCAGATGCGATCGTGCGGCACGGGATACTTGTCGCTCAACTTCACGCGGATGTAGTTGGCGTTCAACACCGCGTACATCGAGTTGGCCTTCAGACCGTCCGGCCCATGCACGCGCATGTAAGTGTAAGCCCGTACGATCATGCCAAAGTTGCCGTTGAAGGCCTTCACGCGCCCGATCGATTTCTTCGGTTCGCTGAGCAGATAGACCGGCGTCTCATCGCCGTCATCGGGGAAGTTGATCGTCACCAGCGGGCCAGGCAGGAAGTCCACCAGTTTATCGCTGACACCGACCGGGCCGCTGCCCGGGCCGCCGCCGCCGTGCGGCGTGCTGAAAGTCTTGTGCAGATTGAAGTGCATCACGTCGAAGCCCAGATCGCCAGGCCGCGCGATACCTACCAGCGCGTTCATGTTCGCACCGTCGCCGTACATCAAGCCGCCGCAGCCGTGCACCAGGTTCACCACTTCTTCGAGGTGCTCTTCAAAGAGGCCGAGCGTATTCGGGTTGGTGAGCATCAAGCCCACGACAGTGTCATCGCACGCGGCGCGCAGCGAGTCCAGATCGATGTTGCCGCGATCATCGGAGGCCAGTTGCTTCACTACGAAGCCGCTCATCGCAGACGAGGCCGGATTCGTGCCGTGCGCACTATCCGGGATCAAGATCACGTTGCGTTTGGTATCGCCGCGATCCAAGTGATACTTGCGCATGATCAAGATGCCGGTGAATTCGCCGTGCGCGCCCGCCGCCGGTTGCAGCGTCACGCCCGCAAAGCCGCCGATCTCTTTGAGCCACTCTTGCAAGTGGAACATGATCGCCAGATTGCCCTGCACCGTGTACGGGTCTTGAAGCGGATGCGTAAAGGCAAAGCCCGTCAGCCGCGCGGCATCTTCGTTGATCTTGGGGTTGTACTTCATGGTGCACGACCCCAGCGGATAGAAGCCGCCGTCGATGCTGTAGTTCAACTGCGATAGATTCAAATAGTGGCGTACTACGTCCAACTGCGACAATTCCGGCAGACCCAATTCCGTGCGGCACAACTCGGCCGGGATGTCGGTCTCGGGCACATCGGGCAAGGGCATATCCACGCCGCAGCGGCCCGGCGAACTGATTTCATAGATCAAGGGTTCTTGTGCGTGTTTCATGCTAGTTGCTCCGCCGCTTCTTTCAGGCCGGCCGCCAGATCATCGATCTCTTGTTTGTTGTTGGTTTCGGTGACCGCAATGAGCATGTGATTCTTCAAATGCGGATAATCTTGCCCCAGGTCATAGCCGCCGATGATGTCGAATTCGTCCAGCAGGAATTCGTTCACCGCCTCGACCGGCTGCGGCAACTTCACGACGAACTCTTTGAAGAAGGACTTGCTGCTCAATACCTTGAAGCCGTTCAGCGCGTCGATCTTCTTGGCCGCGTAGTGGCTCTTGTGCCAGCACAGCCGCGCCACAGAATCCAGGCCGCACTTGCCCACCGTCGCCAGATACGTCGCAGCGGCCAGCGCCAGCAAACCTTGATTGGTGCAGATGTTGGAAGTGGCTTTCTCGCGGCGAATATGCTGCTCGCGCGTGGACAGCGTCAGCACGAAGCCGCGCTTGCCGTCGGCATCCACTGTTTCGCCGATCAAGCGACCGGCCATCTTGCGCACGTAGGCTTGCTTCGTGGCGAAGATGCCCAGATACGGGCCGCCATACGAGAGCGGAATGCCCAGCGGTTGACCTTCGGCCACGACCACATCCGCGCCATATTGCCCGGGCGGCGTGAGGATGCCCAGCGAAATCGGATCGGTCACGACGATGAGCAATGCGCCAACCGCGTGTACCGCTTCGGCCACGCCCTTGACGTTTTCGATCTGGCCGAAGAAGTTGGGGCTTTGAATCACCAAACACGCGGTGTCTTTGTCCAGCAACTTCAAGAGCTCAGGCAAATCGTTCTTGAGTCGATCATCGCCGACGATGCTGACACCCATGCCTTGCGTGTAGGTGCGCAGAACCGATCGGTATTGAGGATGAACCGCCGGGG
>JAGOBP010000362.1 GCA_017999195.1 Thermoflexales bacterium | reverse complement strand
GTGTTCGGACAATAGAGCGTCTCCCAGTTCATCCGGCATCCTCGCTGCACCAAGAATAAGTGCGATCGAGGATACCGCAACAACTCAGAACCGGACTACCTCATCAAGGAAACTGAGGGACAATACCTGATCTTGCAATAAAGGATTTTCCGACTTGAGCGGACTGGCGTAACGTAGGGCGCGTTTCCGTACGCGCCGCAAGTGGCGGCTAAGAAAGCCGCCCAACAATTTCCAACCTGATTGACACCGTGTCATTCTGAGCGAAGCGAAGAATCTGCTTGCACCGCCAGAGAGACCCTTCGCGACGCACGGGTGACACCGTGAACCATACCAGAATTTGCTTTACGCCCAAATCACGGGCAATTCCAGAAATGCGCCGTAGGCTTCAGCGGCCTGCGTGATGGCCTGCTGCTCGATGGTCGTCAACGGCCGGAACGGGTTAAGCTCCAGCCGCACCGCGTTCTTCTGAACCGTCCGCTGCCAGGTGCCGACGATCTGCCCTCGAATCAGCACCGTCTGCGAGAGGGCTAAACCGGCGTTACGCGCATCCAGTTGAGGGGTATGCACCGCATCAAAAATGGCGCGGCGATCGGCGTAACCAACCGTGTATTCATCGAAGTTGGCTAACAAGAGCGCCGTTAGCCGAGAATCTTTGGCGGGCAAGCTAGACGCGGCCAGCCAGTAGTCTCGATCGTCGATCACTTCGCGCCGAAGTTGAGATTTGATCGACGCCAGACCGCGCCGCACATCCGAGAGTGTCAACCCCGACCACCACGCGTAATCCTGCTCGGTGGCCGGACCGTGCGCGGTAAAGTAACGGCGCGTGAGTTCGGCCAGGGCTTCATCAAGCGGCAGGGTCTTCACCTTTGGCGCGCGCTGATCCAGCAGCCCATACGTAAATTGTTTGCCCTGCCGCCCGCCGCTGCCAATCAGTCCGTCCAGTTCGGCCCGCATCAAGACATGGCTCAAGCGCGGATCCCCAGCGGCAAGGACGCCCGCTTGCGTCAGCGCAGCGCCAACCTGCGGGCGAGCGAGCGGCCCGTGGCGCAAAGCCTTGCCCAACGCGGCGCGGCTGCGCTTGAAGAGCGACTCGTCCAGACCGAGCTGCCGCCATCGCGACGCGCACGCGGCTTTGACGCGCGGCGCGGTGAGCGCCAGCATCCACCGGATGTCATCCGGCGTGACGAAGTGCCACGTGGGCCGCAACACATGCGTGCGCAGAATGGAGCCGTCCGCCAGCGCCCGATCGAGGTCGGCGTCCGTCAGGCCCGTCGTGCGCTGGGCCACCGCCCACTTCACGCCCGCATAATCCTGTGCCTGCATCGCGCCGAAGTGCGTCACGACTTCAGCGGCAGACTCGAATTTTGGGCCGAGGAGATGGTGGTTATAAAGCCGTTGCGTTGGGAGGTCGAAGGTCGGCATTCACAGAGTATACCGCGTCGCGTGGGGATTGACGATGAGCGTTCGCCGCCCCCGCCCCGGCCCAAGTCCGCAGACGGGTGGTGTATAATGAGTTCGTCGTTATTCCACCATCGGTCTTATTGAGACGCCGAACTTATCGGCTATTTTTCCCGAGGAGCTGCGCCCGAGATGCGATCTGCGTCATCTCGTTCTTCACAAATTGACTGGCTGCTCAGTGCGTTGCGCTGGTTGTTGCTGCTCAGCGTTTTGGGCATCGTCCTGCTCAATCCCCCCCTCAACGCCGAGCCGACCGCCACCTGGTCACAAAGCGCCCTGGTGCTGTTGTTGATCGCGGCCGGCTACAACTTCGTGACGATGCTGCTGCTGATCTTCGACGTGGCGGTGCAGCCGCTGGCCGCCGTCAGCCTCGCCGCCGACGGACTGCTCGCCGTCGCCTTGCTGATCATCTCGGGCGGCGCCACCAGTCCGCTGTTGTACTTCACGCTGTTCCCCATTCTCACCGCCGCGCTGCGCTTTAACTGGGCCGTCGATCTGTTGACCACCGTCGCGCTGGGCGGAGCCTACTATGTGCTGGGCGGCACGTGGCCGCAGTTGATGATGCTGGCGATGGCCGGGGTGGTGGGCGGCGCGCTGGGCGGCCGCACCCGCAAACTGGCCATCGACGCCAAGCGCGCCGAAGAAGAAAGCGAATTGCAGCATCTGCGTTCCACCCGCGAGCAAGCCCGCGCCATCTTCGAAATGGCCAGTACGCTCAGCGCCACGCTGAACTATCAACGCATCCTAGACGCCGTGCTGGATGTCAGCGTGCTGGGACTCAAAGAAATCGGCCCGGCCTCCACCCGATTGGTCAGCCTGGTCCTCTTGCTCACCAGCCAGGGCCTCACCGTGGCCGCCTCGCGGCATCTGTCCGGCCACGATGAAAAACTGCCCCTGGAATTGCGCGATGGGGCGATCTCCAAGACGCTGTCCAGCGCCGAGCCGGTCATCAGCCACGACCCGGCGCACGATTCCGAACTGACCACCTACACCGCGCTGCATCGCTGCGTCGTCGCGGTGTGTGTGCCGCTGCGCGCGGGCTTTGAGAATTACGGCGTGGCCGTCTTTGGCAGCCCCGACTCCGGCGTCTTCACGCCCGACAACATCGACGTGCTGACGGCTGTCTGCAATCAAGCCATCATCGCGCTGCAGAACGCCCAACTCTTCGAGAGCCTGCAAACCGAAAAGGCCCGCATCGTCGAGATTGAAGAAGACGCCCGCAAGAAACTGGCCCGCGACCTGCACGACGGCCCCACGCAGAGCGTGGCCGCCATCGCCATGCGCATCAACTACACGCGCAACCTGCTGCTAAAAGACCCGGCGCGCGCCCCCGAAGAACTGGAAAAGATCGAACAGTTGGCGCGCAACACCACCAAAGAAATCCGGCAGATGCTGTTTACGCTGCGCCCGCTGGTGCTGGAAACGCAGGGTCTGAAGGCCGCGCTGGAAACCCTGGTGCAGAAACTCCACGACACCGAGCCGACGCTGGCGGTACATTTGGAACTGGACGATCTGGCCGAAAAACTGGACAAGAACGCGCAGGGCATGATCTTCTACATCGTGGAAGAAGCTGTGGGCAATGCGCGCAAGCACTCGCAGGCCACCACCATCTGGATTCGATCGCACCGCCTTAACGGCGACTACATCGTCGAGGTGCAGGACAACGGCCGCGGCTTCGACGTGGGCAAAGTGCAGTCCAACTACGACAAGCGCGGCAGCCTGGGCATGATCAACATGTACGAACGCGCCGAGGTGATGAAGGCCAAATTGTCCATAGCCTCAGCCATCGGCCAGGGCACGCGCATTTCCATGCGGCTGCCGTTTGAGCAGGTGAAGAAATGACCGACGTGCAGTTGCTGTCCGTCATCTGGGTGCTGGCCTCGATGGTGATTGCCGTCCTGACGACGCTGATCTTCAGTCCTGCGCGCGCCGCCCGCTTCCGATCGACCCTCGGCGGCCGTCTGGCCGAGCAGGTCGGTCGGCTGGTGTATTTCGTCGGGCTGCCGTACGCCGCGCTGCTGGCCAAGACGCTGTCCCCCATCGATCTGGGCATCGCGGGCAATACCGGTCCCATCCTCGGCTGGTCGTCCGTCGATTGGCTGAATCACCTTAACTATGCGCTGGTCATTGGCCTGCTGGCGTTGGTGCCCATCGGCCTGGCCGCGCGGCAAATGGCGCACAAAGGTCAGCCGTTGGGCGTGGATGTGCGATCGACCGGCGCGACGCTGCTGGATGCCGCTTATGCTGAAATTCACTGGGCGTTTTATCGCGCCGCGCCATACATCATTTTGGATGATGTGTATACCGCCACGCTGATCGGGCTGGCGCTGGTGAGCGTGGAATTGCTGGTGACGCTGGCGCACAACGGGCTGGGCACGCAGCCGGAAGATCATCAATCGTGGCTGGGGCAAGTTCTGCTGCTGGCACTGAGCGCCACGTTCTTCATCATCACGCGCAATGTGTGGCTGGCGCTGATCGTCCACATCGCGTTTGAACTGGCGATGCGGGTGTGGTCGACGCAGCTGGCCGATCGGGTTGTGCGGCCGGCCGCCGTCCGATCGAGCCTGTATGCCGATCGAGATCCGGCGCTCGATCGGTTTGAGCCGGGCGACACGCCGCCGGGCCTCATCATCGACCAATAAAACGAGGCGGCTCAGTGAGCCGCCTCGTTGTTTGTTACGAACTGCTTACGCGCTTACTTGATGAAGAAGGACAAGACCACCAGGATTGCCGTGAATGAGGCCGCCAGCAAACCGATGCGGCGCAGGTCGGCTTTGACGTAGCGGAAATCTTCGGCGCCGGTACTCTCGGCTGGTTTCGCCACGCGCGGCGCGGCGGCGGGTTTGTCGGCGGCGACCGACTGGGCCGCCGCGGTCGTCAGGGCGGTGTTGACATTGGTGGCGGCCTGTTGAATGGCGCGCTGTTGAGATTCTTGCTTCAAGACTTTGCGGGTTTTCTTAGCCATCGGAATACAACCTCGTTCAAGATGGGCGGTATTTTACCACAGATTAACGCCCGGACAGGTTACTGCAATTGCGCCAAGACCACGATGCGCTGATTGTCCACCAGATACGGATAACATGAAATCAAGGTCACGGTGGGATCGTTGGTGGGCAGCATCACTTCCACCTGCGTCGGCGCGATGATGCGCGTTTGGTTCACCACGTAGCGATACCGCTGGCCGCCCGCCGACACGATGATCTCATCGCCGTTTTTAAGTTGATCGAGGTGGCGGAAGATTTCGCCAAAGATGTCGTTGTGCGCGGACAGCACCAGGTTGCCGCGTTCGCCGGGGTTGGCCGTGCCCAGATGATGCCCCACACCTTTCTTCAACTGCTCCCACGAATCGCCTTGCACCACTTGCGCATCCACGTTGATGGCCGGAATCTGGATGCGCGTGGGCTGGCCGGGCGCGGGCGTGGCGATGGGCTGCGGTGTCACCGATTG
>JAGOBP010000361.1 GCA_017999195.1 Thermoflexales bacterium | reverse complement strand
GGCTAGACCGTCATTGAAATATCTGTTTTTCTATCGTGCGTGGCAAACCCGACGGTTGTTGGAGAAGAAATCCGCCGTCAAGCGCGTGAAGCCCGCGGCGCGCGGCTGGTAGCGTGGAGCCACCGGATGCTCCCCCCATCCGGCGACTTAGGCGATCGATCTGGCAAGCGATGGAGTGGTAGACATACGGTAAGCGATAGATTGGCAAAATAGGATCGGTTGGCCTGGTGGGCCTCGATGGAGCGCGTCGAGGCCCACTTTTTGTTGACGAGTGATGCGCACTACGTAATACGTAATGCGTGGTTCGTGACCAATCTACCAATCTACCGATTGACCAATCGAACCGTTACCAATTGACTATTCGACTACGTGACTATCGACTATGAGACTTATTGTTATTGGCGCCGGCATTGGCGGCTTAACGACCGCTGCCCTATTAGCTAAACGCGGCTTCGATGTGACCGTGCTGGAAGCGCACGTGGAGCCGGGCGGTTGCGCGGCGACGTTCTTCCACAAGGGCTATCGCTTCGATGTGGGCGCGACGTTGGTGGGCGGCTTTCAGCCGGGCGGCCCGCACGCGATTGTGGGCGAAAAACTGGGCATTTCGTGGCCCATCCGAGCAGTCGATCCGGCGATGACAGTGCATCTCGGCGAGCAGCGCATCGTGCGCTACGGCGATGGTGAAGCGTGGCGCGCAGAACGCATCCGCGCCTTTGGCGATCAGGCCGAGCGCTTCTGGCGTCAACAAGAACTGGCCGCCGATGCCGTCTGGGACTTTGCCGCGCGTGTGCCATCATGGCCGATTGATTCGGTACGAAATGCGTTGTCCCTAACGACAAAGGTGCGGCCCAACCTGCTCCCGATTGCCCCTCTCGCCCTGACGACCGTTCGCCGCTGGGCCAACCTCATGGGCGCACGCGGCCAGACTCTTGAAACGTTTTTGGATGCCCAACTTCTCATCGCCTCACAAGCGATTGCGTCCGAAGCCAATGCGCTGTATGGCGCGGTCGCGCTGGATCTGTATCGACGCGGCGTGGCGCATGTCGAAGGCGGCGTGGCGCATGTCGAAGGCGGCGTGGGCGGCCTGGCAGAAACGCTTGAAAACAAGGTCAAAGCCAATGGCGGACGCGTGCTCTATCGGCAGACAGTGACAGCGATTCGTAAAGGCGAAACGTACCAGATCGAAACGAATCGCGGGACGTTTGAGGCCGACGGCGTCATCGCCAACCTCACGCCGTGGGCGCTGGCGAAGTTGCTGGGCGACGATGCACCGGCCGCGTTGACAAAGCGTGTGTCCAACCTCAAGCCGATTTGGAGTGCGTTTACGGTTTATCTGGGTGTAGAGGCCGCCGCCATTGATGATGCGGTTGTACATCATCAAATTGTGGTGAATATGAATAAGCCTTTGGGCGAAGGCAATTCTGCCTTTGTGTCCATCTCGCCCGAATGGGACACGCGCCGTGCTCCGGCCGGAATGCGCGCCGTCACCATCTCCACGCACACACGCGCCGCCGACTGGTACGCTCTATCGCACGCTGAGGCCGCGTTTGATGATCGGAAGCAGGCTTACACGCAAAGACTGATCGAGGCGGCCTCAATCGCGCTGCCGAAATTGAAGTCGCACCTGAAGTTGATTATGCCGGGGACGCCGTTGACCTTCGAGCGATTTACCCATCGGGTGAACGGTATGGTGGGCGGCTTTCCGCAGCGCAATTTGTTCACCGCCTGGTCGCCGCGGATCGATCGGGGCGTGTGGCTGGTGGGCGACAGCATCTTTCCGGGCCAATCGACGGCGGCCGTGTCGCTGGGTGCCTTGCGCGTGGCGGGCGAGGTCGAGCGGACATACAAATCAGCGAGATCGCGAATCAGCACGGCGGGCTGAGTGGGCCAATCGGGCGGCGAGAGGCCCATTTTTGTTGCCACTGATCAATCCTGAATCTAAAATAAAACTGTACAAATACTTGACAAGATATACCCAAGATGGTATAGTTGTTTTTATAGAAACGCATTAGTGAAAAGGAAAAACATTGTGAGAAAGTCACCTTTACTACCTATCTTCTTGATCGTCTTCATTGACTTATTGGGTTTTGGCCTGATTCTGCCGCTGTTGCCCTTCTACGCCGAGTCGTTCGGCGCGTCCGGCTTTGTGGTGGGGCTGCTCATCGCCTCGTATTCGCTGATGCAGTTCATCGGGGCGCCCATTCTGGGCCGCTTGTCGGATAAGTGGGGGCGACGCCCCGTGTTGTTGCTGAGCCAATTTGGCACGTTCGCGGGCTTCATCGTGCTGGGCCTGGCGAACTCGCTGCCGCTGCTCTTCCTGGGCCGCATCATCGACGGCATTTCGGGCGCGAACCTCTCGACGGCGCAAGCGTATATCTCGGACGTGACCGAAGAGAAAGACCGCGCCAAGAGTTTTGGTCTCATCGGTGCGGCCTTTGGTCTGGGCTTCATTCTCGGCCCGGCGGCGGGCGGCTGGTTGAGCACGTTTGGCTATCAAGTGCCCGCCTTCGTGGCCGCTGGCTTGTCGGCGCTGACGATGGTGTTGACCTACATCATGCTGCCGGAGCCGGCCCGCAAGGCTGGCGCGGCCAAGGCTCGCCCTGCGTTCTCGATCGATGCATTGAAGCGCGCCGTCACGCATCCGGCGGTCGGTTCGCTGTTGACGATTAGCTTGACGTTCGGCGTGGCCTTTACGATGTTCCAGACTTCGTTCGCGCTCTTTGCCGCATCCCGATTGGGCTTCTCGCAACAAGAGACCGGTTTTATGCTGGCGTATGTGGGGCTGTTGAGCGTCATCATGCAGGTGGTGGTGGTAAGCCGACTGGTTAAGAAATTGGGCGAACGACAATCGCTGGTGTTGAGCATCGGTGCGCTGGCGCTCGGCTTAGGCTTGATGGCGGTGGTGCAGACACCGCTGGCCTTGATCGCCGTGATGCCGATTCTGTCCTTCGGCGGCGGCGCGACGACGCCCGTGTTGACCAGCCTGATCACGAAGTCGGTCGATCGGACGGAAGTGGGCGGCATGCTGGGCATTACCACCTCGGTGGACAGCGCAGGTCGCGTGATTGCGCCCATCATCGGCAATTCGTTGCTGGCCTTCAACAACGCGCTGCCCTCGCTGGCGGGCGCGGCCCTGCTGCTGATTCCGTTGTACATTGCCTTCAAGTTGCGCAATAACGGCGTGCCGGTGATGGTGAAACCGGCTTACGCGGAAGCGATTGCGACGATTAAGGAGTAACATGTAATGCGTAATACGTAATGGTTTGGAGTTACGCAGTACGAATTACGCACTAGGAGATTCATCATGGCAAAACACACGAAACTCAAAACCGGCGAAGCCGCACCAGATTTGCAAGTAGTCAATGCCGATGGCGAAACGATCAACCTGTCGTCCATCTGGGCGGACAAGCCGGTGGTACTGACTTTTCTGCGGCACTTTGGTTGACCGTTCTGCCAGGAAATGCTGGACCAGTTGGCCCAGAACACAGACTGGTTTATGGCGCACGGCGTGAAAGCGGCGGCCGTGACGATGGGGAAGCCGTACGAAGCGAAGATGTTTTGCGCGCAGCGCAATCCCGATGTGGTGTGCCTGTCCAATCCCGATCAAACGGCCTACCAAGCCTATCGCATCGATCGGATGGGCGTGAAAGAAGTGCTGGACCCCGGCCTGGTGCGCAACGGGGCGCGCATCGCTCGGGAGAAAAAATACCAGAGCGGCATCCGCACCGATATGGATATGGCGCAATTGGGCGCGACGTTTATCATCGACACGACGGGCACACTGCAATTGGTGCACTACAACCGGAATCAATACGATCATCCCGAAATTGGAAAATTACAGGCAGCCGTGAAAGAGTTGGCAATGACAAATGAACAATGACAAATGACAAAGGAGTTCGAGCCGCACGGGCGTTTGTCATTAGTCATTTGGAATTTGTCATTGATTGGGTTTAGAGGCTAACGAGATGCGATCGATTATGTGGTTCCGGCGAGATTTGCGATTAGCGGACAACCCGGCTCTGTCCGCGGGGCTTGAACGCGGCGAGGTCGTGCCCGTCTTCGTGATCGATCCGAAGTTGTTGCAATCGGAGCGCGTCGGTGAAAAGCGCATCGCGTGGCTGGTGGCGAATCTGCGCGCCCTTGATGAATCTCTGCGCGAACGCGGCGCGCAGTTGATTGTGCGGCGCGGCGACCCGGCCAAAGTGCTGTGGCAACTGGCGCAAGAAACACATTCGACGCAGATGTTGTTCAACCTGGATGTGACGCCGTATGCGCGTCAACGCGATCGACACGTGGCACTGGAATTAGAGCAGAACGGCCTATCGGTTGAGGCGTTTGACGATGTGACGTTACATCAGCCTGAAGACGTGGTCACCATGACGGGGCGGCCGTATCAAGTCTTTACGGCGTTCAAGCGGGCGTGGCTGGCGCTGCCCAAACCGTCGGCGGAAGAAACCTCGACCGTGCCTGAAACGTTGGCCGTATCGATTCCGCCGGTTGAGTCGCTGCCGCTGGATTTTGGCGAAGTCGCCATCGATTTACCGGCGGCCGGTGAAGCGGCCGCGAGCAAGCGGTTGAATGACTTTCTCGAAGAAACCGTTTTTGGTTATGCCGAAGGGCGCAACTTGCTCGATCGGGCGGCCACCTCGTTTTTGTCGCCGTATTTGCGCTTTGGCGCGATCAGCATCCGGCAAGCGTACTGGGGCGCGCAAGCGGCCATCGACTTGGCGGAAGACGCGGCGGCGAAAGCGGGCGCGGAGAGTTGGCTGAATGAATTGATCTGGCGCGAGTTTTATATGGCGCTGCTGTATCACTTTCCGCATACCATTCAGCGGCCGCTGCGCGAACAATATACGAACTTCGCGTGGCTGGATGACGAAGCGGCCTTTGCCGCCTGGTGTGAGGGC
>JAGOBP010000360.1 GCA_017999195.1 Thermoflexales bacterium | reverse complement strand
CGCCTGCACCGCCGCTATTGCCCTTAGCCAGTGCGCCGCCTGAACCCCGCAAGAAGAGCAGCCTGAGCGACGACGATTTGAACGAGTGGCTGGCGATCTTCGGCGATGTGCCGCAGACGAACTTGCCCGTGCCGCCGCCGTCTGCTCCGCCGACTGTAACGCCTGCGCCAGCCCCGCAAAAGAAGCGACGCACGAAAGCGTCGACCGATGGCACCCTCAGCCCGGAAGAAGTAGACGAGTGGTTGAAGATTTTCGGGAAAAAGAAATAGGCCAAGTCACTGACTTGGCCTATTTCTTTGTGGTGGGCCCAACAGGTCTCGAACCTGTAACCAACGCTTTATGAGAGCGCTGCTCTAACCATTGAGCTATGGGCCCGATTGACGTCACGGATTATAAAGCCAATCGCGCGTCGTCGTCAATGGTGGTTAATTTGTCAGTCTTCGGCCAATTGCCTGGCTGCCGCCGTGACCGTTTCCACCGTGAAGCCGAATTTCTCCGCAATCACGGGCGCAGGCGCCGAAGCGCCGAAGCGCTCGATGCTGATGACGCGGCCCTTATCGCCGACGTACTTGTGCCAGCCCATCGCCACGCCCGCTTCGATGGCCAAACGCTTGGTCACCTTCGGCGGCAGCACGCTGTCGCGATACGATTTGGTCTGCGCGTCAAAGACGTCCCAACTGGGCAGGCTGACCACGCGCGCGCGAAGGTTGATCTTAGCCAGTTCGGCCTGCGCGCCGACGGCCAGTGAGACTTCCGAGCCGGTGGCGATGAGGATAATGTCCGGCAAGCCATCGGTGTCGATCAACACGTAGCCGCCCTTGCGCACGCCCTCGGCGGACGTCAGCACGGCCCGATCGAAGGTGGGCACGTTCTGGCGCGTGAAGACCAAGATGGTCGGTCCGTGCGCGTGCTCGACGGCCATTTGCCACGCGACGGCGACTTCGTTGGCATCGGCGGGGCGGATGACGCGCACGTTTGGAATCGCCCGCAGGGTCGCCAGCTGCTCGATCGGTTGGTGGGTGGGGCCGTCTTCGCCCAGAAAAACGCTGTCGTGCGTGAAAACGAAGATCGTCGGCAGTTCCATCAACGCGGCCAAACGGATCGTGGCGCGCATGTAGTCGGCAAATTGCAGGAAGGTGGCGGTGAAGGGGATTAGGCCGCCGTGCGCGGCCAGACCGTTGGCGATGGCGCCCATGGCGTGTTCGCGGACGCCGAAGGGCGTGTTGCGACCCGCATAGCCCCAGCCGCCACCGACCGCGCCCTGCGAATCGGCGGCCTGGAAGGCGGGACTTTGGAAATCGCCCAGGCCCTTCATGGCCGTGCTGGTGGACGGATTGAGGTCGGCTGAGCCGCCGATGATGCCCGGCACTTTGGCGGCCAGCGCATTGAGCACCTGTCCGCCCGAAGCGCGCGTGGCCAGGGCTTTACCAGCGGGGAACGCGGGGATGGCCGAGTTCCAATCGGTGGGCAGTTCGCCGCTGAACATGCGCTGTAGTTCAAGTGCGAGATCGGGATAAGCCTGCGCGTACGCATCCCATTTGGCTTGCCACGCGGCTTGCGCGGCGCGGCCTTGATCGACGGCGGCGCGGAAGTGGTTGAGTGCTTCGTCGGGAACATAGAAGGCAGGCTCCAGCGGCCAGCCCAGGTTTTCTTTGGTGGCGGCGACTTCGGCCGGGCCGAGCGGCGAGCCGTGAATTTCCGAGGTGTTTTGCTTGTGCGGCGAGCCAAAGCCGATGACGGTGCGCACGCGAATGATCGAGGGCCGATCGGTGACGGCTTGCGCCGCGCGAATGGCCTGCTCGATGGCGGCGACGTCGTTGCCGTCTGCGACCAACTGCACGTGCCAGCCGTAAGCCTCGAAGCGCTAGGTCACGTCTTCGGTGTAGGTGAGGTCGGTTGAACCGGCCAGCGAGATATGATTATCGTCGTAGAGGTAGATGAGTTTGCCCAACTGCCAGTGGCCGGCCAGCGAAGCGGCTTCGTGCGAGATGCCTTCCATCAAGTCGCCGTCGCTGACGATGCCGTAGGTGTAGTGATTGAAGAGGGTGTGATCGGGCCGGTTGTAGCGCGCGGCCAGATGCGCTTCGGCCATCGCCAAACCCACGCCCATGGCAAAGCCTTGGCCTAACGGCCCGGTGGTCACTTCGACGCCGGGGGCCATGCCACGTTCGGGATGGCCGGGGGTTTTGCTGCCCCATTGGCGAAACGCTTTGAGTTCGTCCAGCGAGAGATCATAGCCGGTGAGGTGCAACAGCGAATACAACAACATGGAACCGTGACCGCCCGATAGGATGAAGCGATCGCGATCGGGCCAGCTGGGATCGGTCGGGTTGTGGCGCAGGACGCGGGTCCACAGGGTGTAGGCCATTGCGGCTGCGCCCATCGGCAGACCGGGGTGGCCGGAATTGGCTTGCTGAATCGCATCAACCGAGAGGAAACGGATGGTGTTGACGCACAGTTGATCGAGTGGGGTTGCGGTCATGGTGATCACCTTAGTGTAGGATTGACGCATTATACTCCCAAATGGCCGGGGATAGAACCATAGGTGCACAAGTGTGCTTGTGCCGTGCTTGGCCCTATGTTATACTCGCGCGCAGGGCAATTTGACGCGGACTGACTATGACGGGCGGTGGTGAACTATGGGCTGGGGCATCCTAATCGATCTGCTGGTCTTGCTGGGCCTGTTGGGTGGCATCATTCAGGGCTTGCGGCGCGGACTGGCGCAGCAGTTTCTATCGGTGATGATGCTGTTTCTGGCGACGGCCTTTGCGGGGCTGCTGTATGGAACGCTGCTGGGCATGTTTTCCAGTCTGGGCGGCAGCGCGGCCACTAATCGCACCGGCAGTGCTATCGTGTTTTTTGGCCTGCTGGTCGTGTTCTATGCCGTCCTGGAATATGCGCTGCACCGCAATTACCCCGATTTACGCATCAAAGCGCTGGGCAATGCGGGCAATGTGCTGGGCGCGATAGTGGGTTTTTTCTGGGCGATGCTGGGCATCAGTTTGCTGATGGTGATCTTTGACTATACCGCCGCCGTGGTGGGCGGTCAGGGCCAGGTTGTCAATGATTTGTTTCGCACCTCGTATCTAGTGCCGTTGTTCCGCCAATTCTTTAATATCCCGTTGGCCGGTTTACGGCCGCTGTTCCCCGGCGGTCTGCCGGAAGTGCTGACGTTTTTTGCGAGTTAGCGCAACACGCTCGATAATCGATCACGGGGGAGGGCAAATGCTTTCCCCCGTTTGTTTTGTGGCGATTTGGATGTTGGAAGATGGATGTTGGAAGATAGAAGTTGGAGGTTGGAGGCGACGAGTGAGTTCCAATCTCCAATCTCTAATCTCCAATTTCCAACCTCCAATCTCAGGGTAAACGATCATGTTAGAAGCCCATCACTGGAACACACTGGAACTCCCGAAAGTCCTAGCGAAACTCGCCAATTACACGTCGTTCTCGGCGGGCACGGAACTGGCGCGCGCGCTGGAACCTTCGACGTTTGCCGAGGTGGTCGCGCAGCGTCTGGCCGAAACGCGCGAGGCGCGGCAGCTGCTGACGACGCACAGCGACATCGCGTTGGGCGGTGTGCACGATGTGCGCGATCTGGCCGAGCATGCGGTGCGTGGCATGCGTCTGCTGCCGACTGATCTGCTGGCGATTCGCAGTACGTTGATCGCGGCCCGCGACTTGCGCCGCTCGTTGATCAAACTAGAGGCCACCTACTCCCGATTGGCCTCCCTGGCCCAACGGCTGTACGAATCGGGCAAGCTCATCAATGAGATCGCGCGCTGCATCGACGAGAACAACGGCGAAGTGCGCGATGACGCCTCGCCGGAATTGGCCGCCGTGCGGCGCGAAGTGCGCGAAGTGTATGCGCGTGTGCAAGATAAGTTGCGCCGCATCCTGAGCAATACGCACAATGCGTTGTATCTGCAAGAGGCCATCATCACGCAGCGCAGCGGCCGCTACGTCATCCCGGTGAAGTCGGACTTCAAAGGCCGCATCCCCGGCATCGTGCACGATCAATCGGCCAGCGGCGCGACGGTCTTCATCGAGCCGCTCTCGACGGTGGAACTGAACAACAAACATCGCGAGTTGCAGGTGCGCGAGCAGCATGAAGTTGATCGGATTTTGGGGCAACTCTCGTTGTTGGTGGCGGAAGAGGCGGAACCGATCAGCTGGTGCATCGAAGCGCTGGCTGAACTGGACCTGATTTTAGCCAAAGCCAAATATGCGGATGATCTGGACGCGATCGAACCCGTGATTGAACGCAGTCCGCGCGCTACGCTAAGGCTAATCCAGGCGCGTCATCCTTTACTCGATCGGCAGATCGTCGTCCCGATCGATATCGACCCCGACGACAAGACGCACATCATTGTGCTGACCGGCCCGAACACGGGCGGCAAGACCGTGACGCTGAAGACCGCCGGCCTGATGGCGCTGATGACGCAATGCGGCCTGCACATTCCCGTCAACACCGGCTCGGTCATCAGCATCTTCGACGAAATCTATGCTGACATCGGCGACGAACAATCGATCGAGCAAAATCTCTCGACGTTTTCATCGCACCTCGTGAATTTGATCGGCTTTGTGGATCGCGTTGGGCCGCGCGCCTTGGTGCTGCTGGACGAACTGGGCGCGGGGACTGATCCGGCGGAAGGGTCAGCGTTGGCGCGGGCCATTCTCGATCACCTGAAGGCCACGGGCGCGATGACGCTGGTCGCCACGCACTATCCTGAACTGAAAGTGTGGGCGCATACCACGCCGGGCGCGATCAACGCTTCGGTGGAGTTCGATCCCGAAACGCTGCGCCCGACCTATCGGCTCACGATCGGTTTGCCGGGACGATCGAATGCGTTTGCTATCGCGCGACGGTTGGGCTTCAACGAGCAGATCATCGTGGCGGCCACATCGATGG
>JAGOBP010000359.1 GCA_017999195.1 Thermoflexales bacterium | reverse complement strand
TGCGCGGTGTGCGCCGTCATCTGCCCGGATGCCGTCATCACCGTCTATCGAACCGTCACGCCGCGTGCCACTGTCGCCACTTCGGCTGCCGTGGCCGTGCCCGCGTAAGTGTGGAGTATTCCATGCCCAAAGAGTTGTTGAAGGGTAACGTCGCCATCGCCGAAGCCGCAGTCCGTGCCGGACTGGAGGCCTACTTTGGCTACCCCATCACGCCACAGACCGAACTGCTGGAGCACATGTCCAAGCGCATGCCCGAACTGGGCCGCGCCTTCGTGCAGGCCGAAAGCGAAGTGGCCGCCATCAATATGGTCTACGGCGCGGCCAGCACCGGCAAACGCTGCATGACCTCGTCCTCCAGCCCCGGCATCAGCCTGATGCAAGAAGGGCTAAGCTACATCGCCGGGTCAGAAGTGCCGTGCGTGATCGTGGACGTGATGCGCGGCGGGCCGGGCCTGGGCAACATCGCGCCCAGCCAATCCGATTATTACCAGATGGTCAAATCGGCCGGACACGGCGACTACAAACAGATCGTGCTCGCGCCCGCCACCGTGCAGGAAGCGATCGATCTGACGACGCTGGCCTTCGATCTGGCCGATAAATATCGCACCATTGCGACGGTGCTGCTGGATGGCAACATCGGCCAGTTGATGGAACCCGCCGAATTGCCGTCGATGCAGCCCCTGCGGACTACGCCACCCGATTGGGCTGTGGCCGGAGCCAAAGGCCGCAAGAAAAACATCATCTCTTCCATTCACCTGCTGGCCGATGATTTGGAACAGTTCAATCGGCATTTACAGGCCAAATTGGCCGTCATTCAACGCAATGAAATTCGCTATAAAGAATACATGCTGGAAGGCGCGGAATTGATCGTCGTTGGCTTCGGGACGGCGGGCCGCGTGGCTCAATCGGCGGTGAAGATGGCCCGCCAGCAGGGCATTCCTGTCGGACTGCTGCGGCCCATCACGTTGTGGCCGTTCCCTGAAGAGCGGCTCTCGCAACTGGCGGATGACGCGCGCGGCTTCCTTGTTGTTGAGATGAACATGGGGCAGATGATCGATGACGTAAAGATCGCGGTGGCGGGGCAATGCCCGGTGGAGTTTTACGGGCGCACCGGCGGGGTGGTGCCGCTGCCCGATGAAGTGCTGGCGGCGATCGCGAAACTCGATCAAGCGACGAAGCGTTCGCCCAAAGCAGCATTGCAAGCGAAGTAAGGCAAGGTGTCAACTTGCCCCACACGTCAGTCAAGGGGACTGGGGAGGATAACATGACCACTGCACCACTGGAACAAGTCGTTTATCAACGGCCAGAGGCGTTGAGCGATGTGCATACGCACTATTGCCCGGGCTGCACGCACGGCGTCGCACACCGGCTGGTGGCCGAAGTGATCGATGAATTGGGTATCCGTGAAAACACGGTGGGCGTCGCGCCCGTAGGCTGCTCAGTATTTTGCTATAACTATTTCGAGGTGGACTTTGTGGAAGCGGCGCACGGCCGCGCCCCCGCCATGGCCACCGGCGTCAAGCGTGTGCTGCCCGATCGCGTGGTGTTCACCTATCAAGGCGACGGCGACCTAGCGTCCATCGGCATGGCGGAGATCATTCACGCGGCCGCGCGCGGCGAGAACATCACCGTGATCTTCATCAACAACGCCATCTACGGCATGACGGGCGGCCAGATGGCCCCCACCACGCTGCCCGGCATGAAGACCACGTCGTCGCCGATGGGCCGCGACATTGAGCTGTCGGGCTTCCCCATGAAGATGTGCGAATTGATTTCGCAACTGGACGGCGCAACGTATGTGGCGCGGCGCAGCCTGCACAATCCGGCCGAGATTCGCAAGGCCAAGAAAGCCATCAAGCAAGCGTTCGAGAATCAGATCAGCGGCTTTGGCTTCAGCATGGTCGAACTGCTGTCCAGCTGCCCCACCAATTGGGACATCGCGCCCGCCGATGCGTTGAAGTTCATCGAGACGCGCATGGTCCCGGTGTATCCGTTGGGCGATTATAAGAGCGGCGCGAAGTAATCGGTAATCGGTCAACCAGTTACCAGTCACCAATTACGCAATACGGAGTCTTGAATGTTCTTCGACATCATCTTCAGCGGCTTTGGCGGACAGGGCGCATTGTTTGCGGGTCAATTGCTGGCGTATGCCGCCATGGACGAAGGTTGTCACGTCACGTGGATTCCGTCGTATGGGCCGGAGATGCGCGGCGGCACCGCCCACTGCGTCGTTATCGTGTCCGATGAAGAGATCGGCTCGCCGCTGGTGCGCACGCCTAACACCGTCATCGCGCTGAACAACCCGTCGGTGGAGAAGTACGAACCCATGATGGCGCAGCACGGCCATTTGATCTATAACTCGTCGCTTACGTCGCACGTGGTCACGCGCCGCAACATCCACGCCATTCCGATTCCCGGCAGCGAAGCCGCCGCCGAGTTGGGGCACGCCAAATTGCTCAACATGGTCATGCTCGGCGCGCTGCTCGATCGGGTGCCCGTTTTGACGTTGGACGCGCTCGATCGGGCTTTGGACAATCACATGCCCGCGCGCCGCCGCGATTTACTCGCCGCCAATAAATTGGCCTTGCGCAAGGGGATCGAACTGAGTCAGGCTGTGCTGATCCCCGCGTAAGCAACGAGTGGACAAAATTCTTAAAAGACACGATCCTATCGGTAGCGATGATCGTGTCTTTTGGTCTCTGGCTCTATCCCACAACCCTCAAGGACGGAAAAATCTCGAATGACGACACCCTGGGCACATCGATACGCACTCCGCACGCACGGCATGGGCAGCAGCGCCATCCGCGAACTGCTCAAACTGACGCAGCAGCCGGACCTCATCTCCTTTGCGGGCGGCTTGCCCGCGCCGGAAATGTTCCCGATCGCGCAGATCAAAACGGCGGCCGACACCGTGCTCACCGAAGTAGGCGCGCAAGCCTTGCAATACAGCACCACCGAAGGCTACAATCCGCTGCGCGAGTTGCTGGTGCGGCAGATGGCGCGCTACGGCATCAAAGTCGGCATCGACAACATCGTCATCACATCCGGCTCGCAGCAGGCGCTCGATCTGATCGGCAAATTATTGATCAATCCCGGCGATCGAATTCTCACGGAAAATCCTTCGTATTTAGGGGCGCTGCAAGCCTTCACGGCCTATCAAGCGCAGTACGTCACCGTCCCGATCGATGACGACGGCCTACAGGTCTCCAACCTGGAAGCGGCCCTGCGCTCCGGCCCCAAATTCATGTACATCCTGCCCAACTTCCAGAATCCCACCGGCGTGACTTTATCGCTGACACGCCGCTATGATTTGATCGCGTTGGCGGAAGAATACGGCATCCCGATCGTGGAGGATGACCCCTACGGCCAGCTGCGCTATGAGGGCGAACACCTGAAGCCCTTGGTGGTGCTCGATTCGGAATACGAGGGTTGCGAGGGGGACGGCGGCTACACCGGCAACGTCATCTACACCAGCACCTTCAGCAAGACGCTGGCCCCCGGCCTGCGGCTGGGCTGGATCGTCGCGCCGCGCGATGTGGTCTCCAAACTCGTGCAGATGAAACAAGGCACGGACCTGCACACCAGTTCATTCGATCAGATGGTGGCCTACGAAGTGGCGCGTGACGGTTTCCTCGACAAGCACATCCGCCTCATTCGCGAGACGTACGGTCATCGCCGCGACGTCATGCTGAACGCGATGGAGCAGTACTTCCCATCGGAAGTGCGCTGGACGCGACCGGCGGGCGGCCTGTTTTTGTGGGTCACCACGCCTGAATCGATCAACACCGCCGAACTCCTCAAAGACGCCATCGCGCAGAAGGTGGCCTTTGTGCCCGGCTACTCCTTCCATCCGAACGGCGGCGGGCACAATACCATGCGGCTCAACTTCAGCAACGCCAAAGACGAGATGATTGTCGAGGGCATCCGCCGGATGTCGGTCGCTCTCAAACAGCGGCTGGCGCACAACTCGCCGGTCTTTTCGGCCAACTAAGCCGCCATTCACCCGCATCCCCAAGCGAGAGCCTGACACGGCTCTCGCTTTTAGTTGGATTCTTGCCTTTCCGCGATTCATTCCATGCAGTATAATTCTAACAGTAACCGTAATAACTACTTTTCATTCACCCGATCGCTAAACTTGCAATTCAATATCAAGGGGCGGCACGATGGCAGCAGACCAACGGTCCGTAATTGAGGCTGAGCGTAATGTGCCGGTCTCTGTCCAACCAGATTTGGCCTGGCACGTCCTCGACTCACTCGAGGCCCAGCTGGCCGTCATCGATCACGCGGGCATCATTCGCTACGTCAACGCCGCCTGGCTCAAATCCGCCCGCGAAGACGGCGGCGATGGGCGCGGGCTGGGCGTAGACACCAACTATCTGGCCGTCTGCCAACCCGACGTTTTGAACAGTCTGGTGGCGATACTCAACGGCGAGCTAGATCACTTTGAGATGGAATATGAATGCGGCATCCCCAGTGAAGAGCGCTGGTATGTCATGACCGCCCTGCCGCTGAGCCAGCACGCCTCAGGCTGGGCGGTGATCACCCATCACAACATTACGCGTCGCAAGCGGGTCGACATCGATCGGTTAGAGACTGAACAGCGCCTAGAACGCGCCCGCGAACAAGACTCGCTCGCCAAGTTATCGGGCACCGCCCCCGCCCCGATCACCGCTCAGACCTTCGGCTTGCGCGCTCTGCGCGAAAATATCCCGGACGCGTTCGAACGGTTTGTCGACTATTACAGCGATTTGCTTGAGCACGCGGTGCAAGCCCGTACGTATAAAGGTGAACCGCCCCTGCCGCCCCGGCTGAAAGTCATGGCCGATCAACTGGTCTTTTTGAAAGCGGGGCCGCGGGACGTGATCGATGTACACATGGCCGCGCTGCGGCAGCGCAGCGCCCAGGCAACCCCG
>JAGOBP010000358.1 GCA_017999195.1 Thermoflexales bacterium | reverse complement strand
CGCTGGGGCAGCTCGTCAGCGTCTTGATCCCAAATCGTTTTCAGGCCAGTCACGCCGAGCACGTGCGGCGTTTTGCGGCGTCCCAACAGGGCCGGCGTCACATGGGGCGCGAACGCCTGATTATGGGACGTCACCGTGACGGCCAGGAATTGTCACTGGTGGCCACGATCGGGCAAATCCAGGTCGGCGATCAGCCGTATCAGATCATCAGCCTGCGCGACGTCAGCGCCGAGCAAGCGGCCATTATCCAGCTCAATGATTCAGAAGCGTTGTATCACGGGCTGGTGGAAAACCTGCCGCAAAATATCTTTCGCAAAGACCGGCAGGGGCGCTTTACGTTTGCCAATCGCAATTTCTGCGTGGCTTCAGACCGCCCGCTGGCTGACCTGTTGGGCAAGACCGATTTTGATTTGCATCCGCGCGAACTGGCAGAGAAGTATCGTGCCGACGATGAGCGGGTCATGGTCACCGGTCAACTCATGGAGGCAATTGAAGAGCACCGGGTTCTGGGCGGCCAGCCGACGTATGTGCATACGCTGAAGACCCCCACCTATGACTCGACAGGCCAGGTCATCGGCATTCAGGGCATTTTCTGGGACATTACCGGGCGCAAAAAAATTGAAGAGGCGCTGCGCCTGTCCGAAGCCAAGTTTGCCACCGCGTTCCGCTCCAGCCCGGACGCCTTGACCATTAGCATGGTCCAAGACGGCCACATCATTGAGGTCAACGATAATTTTCTAAAGATGATGGGCTTGACGCGCACTGAAGCACTGGGCCGCTCGGCGGCGGAACTGGGCCTGTGGACCAATCTGGACGATCGAGCGCGGCTGGTGGCCGCCTTGCAGCAGCAGGGCGAAGTGCGCGATATGGAGATCAACTTCCGCCGCCGGTCGGGCGAGATCATGGCCAGCCAGGTGTCGGCTGAAATCATCAACATTGACGGCACAGGCTATTTGCTCAATGTGGTGCGCGACATCACGGAACAGAAGCGGGCCGCGCAGGAATTAGAGCAGCGCATCCAGGAAAGCCTGCAACTGTCGGTGGCCCTGAAACAAGAACTGACCGAGCGCTGGCGCGCCGAGACCGCCTTGCAAGAGCGCGTAGAGTTCGAGCAGATCGTGACCAGCATCTCCACGCAATTCATCAACCTGACGGCCGATGACATCGATCAGGGCATCCGGGCCGCCCTGAAAACGATCGGCGAGTACGCGCAGGTCGATCGGGCGTATGTCTTCTGCTTCGACGACCCCGAGCGCACCCATATCAGCAACACGCACGAGTGGTGCGCCCCCAGCATCGAGCCGGCCATCGACGGCTTGCAACAACTGCCGGTCGAGATTCTGCCGTGGTGGATGCGGCAGATCAACCAGTTGGAAAATATCCCCATTCCGAGCGTGGCCGAGTTGCCGCCTGAAGCCGCCGCCGAAAAAGAGATTTTAGAGGCGCAGGGCATTCAATCGTTGATTGTGGTGCCGCTGGTTTTTGCCAACGCCCCGATCGGTTTTCTGGGCTTCGATTCCGTGCTGGTAGAAAAGCGCTGGAGTTCGGAAAGCATCGCCCTGCTCCGTGTCGTCGGTGAAATTTTCGCGGGGGCCTTGCAGCGCCGCTCGGTGGAGCGCGCCCTGCGTATCAGCCAGGCGCAGTATCGGGCCGTTGTGGAAGATCAAACCGAGTTGGTGTGTCGCTACGACGTCACGGGCCACTTGAAGTTTGTGAATGACGCCTTCTGTCGCTATTTTGACCGCGCGGCGACTGAGCTGATCAATAGCACCTTTATGCCTCCCATGCCAGAAGCCGATCGCCACAAGGTGGAGCGTGCTCTGGCACTGTGCACCCCCAAACAGCCCACCACCCGGTATGAAGTGCGGATCCAACTTCCCAACAACGAGGTCGCCTGGCAGCAATGGACGGCGCGCGCGATCTTTGACGAGCACGGCCAGCTGGCGGAATATCAAGCCGTGGGCTATGACATCACCGAGCGGGTGCATGCCGAGGAAGAATTGCGGGCAACCACGCGCCGTTTGGTGTCGCTGATTGAAAATTTGCAGGCCGGTATTCTGGTGGAAGATGAAGCGCGCCGCATCGTGCTGGTCAATCAGACCTTCTGCGATATCTTCCAGATTAGTGTGCGACCCAACGTGCTGATCGGCGCGGATTGCAGCCGCTCGGCCGAGGAGTCCAAGCAGTTGTTCAGCCAGCCGGCCGAGTTCGTCAGCCGTATCGCGCAGATCTTACGCAGCCGCCGCATGGTGACCGGCGAAGAATTGCAGATGGCTAATGGCGTCATGCTGGAGCGCGACTACATTCCGATCTATGTAGAAAGCCAGTATCGCGGCCACTTGTGGCAGTATCACGATATCACGGTGCGCAAGCAGGCCGAAGCCACGTTGGCCGAGGCGCGCGATCAAGCGCTGGAAGCGTCGCGCCTGAAGTCTGAATTTCTGGCGATGATGAGCCATGAGATTCGCACACCCATGAACAGCATCATCGGCATGACCGAACTGCTGCTGGACACGGCGCTGGATGAAGAACAACTGGAATTCAGCGGAGTCGTTCACGACTCCGCCCACGCCCTACTCAGCATCATCAACGACATTCTGGACTTCTCCAAGATCGAAGCGGGCAAGCTGCTGCTGGAAACATCGCCCTTTGAGCCATTGAGCCTCGTCGAGAGCACGGTGGATACGCTCATATCCACGGCGCGCGCCAAGAATCTGGCCTTAATGACGTTTGTCTCGCCCGACATTCCCACGCAGTTGCTGGGCGATCGCAACCGGCTGCGGCAAGTGTTGCTCAATCTGGTGGGCAACGCCATCAAATTCACCGAACGCGGCGATGTGGTCGTCCGCGTTACGTTAGACAGCGAAGACACCGAGCAACTGACGCTGCGCTGGACTGTTACGGATACCGGCGTCGGCGTGCCGTTGGCGGTGCAGCCGCGCCTGTTTGAGCCGTTCACCCAGGCCGATAGTTCCACGACGCGCCGCTATGGTGGGACCGGCCTGGGCCTGGCGATCTCACAACGCCTGGTCCGCTTGATGGGCGGCACGATCGGGTTTACCAGCACCGCCGACATCGGCTCGACCTTCTGGTTTACAACCTGCTTGAGGCGCGCGGCCCAATCTGCCGTACAGCAGCTGCCCGCCCCCAGCAATCAACAACCGGCTGGCCGCATCCTGATTGTCGACGACAACGCGCAACATCGCGAGATCATGCAGCATTATCTGGCGGCCTGGCACATGTCATCGGATACGGCGGCCACCGCGACCGAAGCGCTCGATCGGCTCCGGCAAGCGGCAGACGCACTTCAACCGTTTGCGGTCGCGCTGGTCGATCTGGTCATGCCGGACACCGATGGCTTTAGTCTGGCGCAAACCATCCAGCGCGAGCCTGCGCTGGCCGCAACGCGCCTGATTTTGGTCACGGCGTTTGACGAACGCGGACACGGCGAACAGTCCCGGCAGGCAGGCTTTGTGGCCCATCTGACCAAACCGGTCAAGCGGGCGCAGTTGATCGAGGTGGTGACCCGCGCCCTGCATGAGTCAAACAGCCAGGCAAAAGTTGCGGTGCGAAAACCCGGCCCGATCGAGCCAGCCGTGCCGCTCGCGCGCACCGTGCTCATTGCCGAAGATGATCCGTTCAGTCAGCAGTTGTTGGAAGTTTTCTTACGCAAGGCGGGGTATGCCTGCCGAGTGGTCAGCGACGGCCGGGAAGCCATCGCGCTGGCCGATCAGGTTGACCTGATCGTAATGGACATTCAAATGCCGGAAATTGATGGTTTTGCGGCCACGCAAACCATTCGCGCGGCCGAACAAACGACCGGCCGGCACGTGCCCATTGTCGCGCTGACGGCCAACGTCACCACCGCAACCCGCCAGCACTGCATGCAGGTGGGCATGGATGATTTTCTGACCAAGCCCATTCAACTGACCAAACTCAAAGAAGTCTTAAGCCGCTACTTACAAAACACACCCGCCACGTCCGAGGATTGAACGTGGCGGGTATAACGGGCAAAGGCCGCCGCCGATTTAGCCCTGCGCGTCGGTCGGTTTGGGTTGCACCCGGCTCATCAACACGGCCGCCAGCCCGATAAACACCGCGCTAAAAATCCACAGCAGACTGTAATTCTTGCCCGCCAGATCGATCAGCCCGCCCGACGCGATCGGGCCGGTGATGGCCGCCGCCGATGACGCAAAATAATACAGCCCCGTAAACGCCCCGATTTGCTCCTCGCCGCCCAGATCGTACACCATCGGCAATGAATTGATATTGATCAAAGCCCAGAAGCCGCCCATCATGGCCAGCCCGATCAACAACAACGTCGAACTGCGGATGAAGTAACCCACGATCAGACCCGCGACCATGCCCACCAACCCGATCGTGATGGTGCGCTTCCGACCGATCTTCGTGGCGATCAAGCCGCTGGGAATGGCAAACAAAATCAGCGCGGCGGCAAAGGCCGTCAACATCTGCGTGCCGCTGCCTTCAGAAATGCCCAGCACATTGCGGGCATAGAGCGTAAAAAACGCCTCCATCGCATTCCAGCCGACGAACCAGCTAAAGATCGCGCTCAGCAAAAACAGGCCGCTCTTATCGGCATTGCGCCACACTGCGCGGAAGTTATCCAGCACGCCGGGCTGTTTTTCCGCTTCAGGAATCAGCATCACTTCGCGTTCCGGCTCCTTCACCGCGATCACCACAATAACGATCGCAATCAACATCACGCCGGCACCGACAATGAAGGGCAAGGGCACGCCCAACTTGTACAACGCCCCGCCGCCGAACAGCGCCACCGCCCCCCCCACCCCGCCCCTCAAAATTATCACACCCTTAGGCCTTCTGCGTTCATTTTGGTTTAAAAGAACCCCCCGATAAGGCACCCTAGGGGGTCGGAAACCGTCTCTTTTAAAAAACTCCCAGCCC
>JAGOBP010000357.1 GCA_017999195.1 Thermoflexales bacterium | reverse complement strand
GCGCCAAAGTGCTGGCTGGCAATGCGTAAGCCGTCGCGGACCGTCGGGTCGCCGCCCTTCAATCGGATGGTGGCCGCGCCCACCAGCGCGGAGTTTGAAAAGATCACGACGGTGTACTGCACCAGATAGAACAAGAACACAAACACATACAATCCGGCTTGAGTGCCGCGGCCATCGCTGAGGCTGTTGAAAATCCCCGTCAGCGCCATCGGCACGAAAAACGTGATCATGACAACGATTGATCCGGCAAAGGCTAGGATCGGAAAGATGATCAATTCCTTGTCGGCGCGCAGGACGGCCCAACTGGCTTTGACCAGACTCCAACTATTCGACAGACGTTGCATGGTGTGGCTCCTTGAAGACAAGAATGGAATTGTGTGTGGAACAACTCGATCATATCACAAGCAGCCAAGTTGATGGAATGGGCTTTACCGCGTCTTGCGCGTGCGCGGATCCAACACATCACGCACGGCGTCGCCTACCAGATTCCAGCCCAGCGTAAACAGCACCAACGCCATGCCGGGAAAGAACACGATAAACCAATACTGGTCGAGTGTGGTGATCCAGCCGCGCGCAAAGGCTAGCAATTGGCCCCAATCGGCGTAGCCTTGTTCCGCGCCCAGACCTAAAAACGACAGCGCCGCGAAGGTCACCACAAAAGTGCCGATATTGAGCGAAGCCACCACCAACGTCGGGAAGATGGCATTGGGCACGATGTGGCGCAGCATGATTTGCGAATCTTTAGCGCCGACGGCGCGAGCGGCCATCACATAGTCCCGTTCGCGCACCGATAGAATATCGCCGCGAATCAAGCGCGCATTGCCCATCCAGCCAAAGAGCACCACGGCGATGCCGGCCGTCAGCAGCCCGCCGCCGCCGATGCCCGCCTTGCCGCCGATGATGGGTTGCAAGATGGTGGCGGCGGTGAGTGCGGCCATGAGAAACGGAAAGGTCAGGAAAACTTCGGTGATGCGTTGTATGACCAGATCGATCACGCCGCCGTAATAGGCCGACACCGTGCCGACAACTACGCCAATCACCACCGTCAACGTCGTGATGATGATGCCCACCAGAAAGGCCGTGCGCGTGCCCCAGACCACGCCGTAGAAAATATCCCAGCCGCCGCTGGCCACGCCAAAGGGGTGCGTCCAGTGATCGAGGCCGGTGAGCGGCTGCCACCAGAACGGCAGTGGCGGCGCGCCCTTGGCCCAGACCGAACCGGGCGGCAGCGGCACTGTGCTAAACCCGTCGCGCGGAATCTTCATCACATCGCGCGAGTTGATCGCAGGCGGCGCAATGAGCGGGGCAAAAATCGCGACGAAGGCGAAGGCACCCAGCAAGACGAAGCCAAATACCGACAGACGATGCGCAAGCAATTGTCGCAAAATGCTGGGCGGTTTACGGCTGGTATCCAATTCTTCAACGGCGAGCGGCTCGCCGAGTGGGGATGCAATCGCAGACATGGTCTTTCCTCCTAAGACTCAATCCTGTGGCGTAACAATGCGAAAGCCGATGTGACCATCACTGTATTCCGGCGGGTCTTCAAAGTGCCGATAGGCCGATCGGGCCGCGAATAGGTTGCTGCCCCACCAGCCGCCTTTTTCCACTTTGACTTTGCCTGTGTCTGGTCCGGTTGGATCAACGGTCGGACTATTGCTGTAGTATTTGACGTCCAACCAGTCCTGCACCCACTCCATGACGTTGCCCGCCAGATCGTGCGCGCCCACCCAACTCACCCCGTTGGGATACGAACCGACGGCGGTGGTCGCACGGCTGTCGATCACGTTGCAACGTTCAGGATCGAAGTCATTGCCCCACGGATAGATCAGCGCGTCCGGCCCGCGCGCGGCGAATTCCCATTCGGCTTCGGTGGGCAGGCGGCCGCCACGCCACTGGGCATAGGCTTCGGCCTCGTACCACGTGACACAGGCGCGCGGCTGATCGGGCGCGATGCCGGTGCAACTGCGCGGCACTGATCCGGTGCGTTGCCGGCTGAGCCACTGCCAGCCTGCTTCAGACCAGTAATCTTGGCGTTGATAACCGCCGTCTTCGACAAAGGCGTTGAAGGCGGCGTTGGTCACTTCGTAGGTGTCGATCCAGTAGCCGCGCGTCAGTGTGACAGTGTGCGCAGGTTGTTCACTGGCGAAGGCGTTGTTCATCCAACTGGGCGGCTTAAGGGCTTTTAGCGCTTGGGCGGCGGCCGCAGTCGTGCCCATTTGAAACGTCCCGGCGGGCACCCACACTTGATCGATGCCTTTATCATCGCTGCGGGCTGCGCCTGCGATTAAGGCGGGAGCGGCAGTTGCCGTCGGTGCGACAATGGTGGGCGGGGGCGTTGGGGCCGGCGGTTCGATCGGGTTGGCAGTGGCCGCCGCGCAACCCGCCAAGACCGGTGCAAAGATCATCAGTAAACGAAGTGCTTTGGTTGCCTGGTTAAAGTCCACGTTATCTCCCTTGGGCAATTGACCGGGGCGAGTCTATGACTCGCCCCGGTGTTCGTTCTCTCAGTCGCTTCACTCGAACGGCAAAGCGCGAGGGGTGTTGCTGCGTTGGTCAGTCTTTCGAGAAGTCGTAGTAGTAGAAGTTGTTGACCAACGAGTTGTGATTCTGCCCGTCAAACCAGCCCTTCAGGTACAACGGCTCGTAGCGCGTGCGGGTGGCGATGGCCAGGATGATCTGCGGCGCGTCGTTGTAGACTTCGGTATTCAACTTGGCGTAGATCTCGCCGCGTTTGGCCTGGTCGGCTTCCTTCACGCCTTGATTGATCAACGCGGCGTACTTGTCGATCAACTCCTTGGGCAGGTTCTGCCGATCGGCGTACGTGCCCGTCAGATACGGTACGTACCAGTTATGCGGGTCGTGAATGTCTTCATTCCAGCCGACCGTCACCATGGCGAATTGCTTCGCGCGCTGCGTGCGCAGGAAGGTGGGCCAGGGCAGCGCCACCGGCGAAATGAAGAACTTGCTGTTAACCTGTGAAACGTTGGCGGCCAGAATCTCGGCAATGGACTGGCGCGCGGTGTTGCCCGCATTGTAGCCCAATTGCAGATAGAAACCCACATCCCACAGCGGCCGGCCGTCTTCGGCTTTCCACTCGGCCAACTTGAATTCTTCCTCGCACTTTGCCAGGTCAAACGTGTACGACGGCGACTGCTCGTAACCGGCCTGACCGGGGAGCGTTAACGCCAGGCTCTTGAAGCCGTCGCCCAGCAGCACGTCCTTGATGTACGTATCGATGTCGAAGCAGTAGTTGAAGGCGCGGCGCACGTGCACGTCGCTGAAGAAGTTGCGCGGCACGCCGTCACCGTCAAGCTGGCCGCTGCCGATCAACGTACTGCCCTCGGCGACATCAAACACGAACTGCACATCGGTGCGATTGGTGGATGCCATGCCCTTGTAAACGCGCAGGATGCCATCGGGATTGATGGTTTCGCACTTGTTCGTTTCCGGGTCGCAGTTGTCACGTACCAGCGTGTCCATCTGCACTTCATCGGCCTTGGAGCCCAGCGAGATCGCGTCGGCGTCACCGGCTTGCAGCGCCGCAAAGCGCGTGCCAAACTCGGTCACATTCTTGATGATGATGCGGCTGATCTTGGCCGGTTCGCGCCAGTAGTCGGGATTCGAGGTCAAGACGATCTCTTCGCCGGGTGTCCAGTGATCGAGAATATACGGGCCGGTGCCCATGGCTACTGCTTGCAGCTTGCCCGACTCCGACGGAATGCCGTAGAAGTTTTGCCACTTGGCGCAGTCGCCGTCCCAATCGCCTTGCTCGGTCACCCATTTCTGGCTGACGACGGACGCCCACGGGCCGCCCGCCAACGAGGACAAATACGGCCCCCACGGATGAACCAGGTTCATCGTGACGGTGTGCGCGGCCTCATCAAAGGTCACCGACTTCTTCACCGTTTCGCAGGCCGCGACCAGTTTTGCGGCGTCCGCCGCCTGGAGTGCTTCAACATCGCCGACCAGGGCACCTTCGGGATCAACCAGAATGGTCGCATCGTCCACACCCAGGATGCCCTGGCTCACCAGGAACGACGGCGCATTGGGATCACCCACCAACATCGAGCGCCAGAACGAATAGGCCACGTCGGCCGCGGTCAGCGGATCGCCATTGCTAAACTTCACATCCGTGCGCAGCTTCCACACATATTGCAGACCGCCGTTTTCAGTCGGCGTCGGATCGGGAATCGCTTCGGCCAACAGCGGCTTGAACTTGGTGGGGTCTTTGCCGTCAAAGGTCAGCAGATTTTCGTAGATGTTGCCCAGCAAACCGCCGCCCGCGCTTTCATAGTCTACGTGCGGGTCCAGCGTTTCAGGATCGCCAAAGGTGTACCACGTAAAGGTGTTGGGGTCTTTGGACTTGGTGCCCTGATCGGACACGGGCGGAGTTGTCGGTTGAGCGGGCGGCTCGGTGGGCTTGACCACCGTCGGCGCATCGGTCGGCTTGGCGGGCGCTTGCGTCGGCGCCTGAGCCGCCGGGGCTTGCGTGGCCGTGGGCGTTACCGCGGGCGCACAGGCCGCCAGCACCAGGCCGATGATTGACACTACGGCAAATACAGCATATTTGTTGCGGGACATGGTTTTTCTCCTCACTGCAAATAGTGTGATTCGGCCCTGTCGAGCGACGTCCGGGTCTGCCAGAGCGCGCAGTCTGTCAGGCGAACCGACAGAGCCATTTGAAATATGACGATGTGTGATGTGGGATCAATGGTGCGCGAACACTCACCTCCTTTGCGATCAGATCAACGGCCTGCGCCGTCCGATCGATTATCTGCGCCCGACGGGTGTAGCTGCGCCGATCGGGTGTGCTTTAACCAGAAAGCGCCGACTTGCGCCGGCGCTGAACTCTTACTCGGAGTGGAGTTGATAACGCGGCTTCGCCCAAGCCACTCGCTCCACTCCGTCGTGGAGAACCGCGGGGATCGCAGCAAGCAACCATGATGTAACTC
>JAGOBP010000356.1 GCA_017999195.1 Thermoflexales bacterium | reverse complement strand
CGCAGCAACGCCCGACATTCGATCTGGACGCCAGGTGGCTTCGGCGGGCGATCCAGGGCGTAACGTTTCTTTCAATGTCTTTCCAGCAAGTCAGCCCGTAACCACGACCAATACTGAAGAGAATCTCACTTTTGTCGGGCAGGGTGGGCCGATCATGATTGATCAGGCCGTGGTTGCGCCGCAAGCCAACCCGTATACCATGATCCCCAATCGGCAACGGCGTGATGTTCTACGGTATACCGTGCAGCCCGGCGATACCCTCTTTGGCATTGCCGCTTTGTATGGCCTTACCCCCGAATCGTTGTTGTGGGCCAACTTCGATGCCTTGCAAGACAATCCGCACTTGCTCAAGCCCGGCATGGAGTTAAACATTCCGCCGGTCAACGGCATTGTATATGTCGTTGAATCAGGCGACACCGTCGAGAGCCTCGCCACGAAATATAAATCCACGGCAGAAGCGATCTACCAGGATGGCTATGAGTGGAATCAGTTAAAGGCCGGGCAACAGCCACAAGTGGGCGCAACTTTGATTATCCCGGGTGGCAGCCGCGAGTTCAAGTCTTGGGCGCTGACCCAAGCCGATAACGCCCCCGTTGCAACCAGCTCGGCTGGCGTGCCGGTTGCGCGCAATTCTAACGCGGGCTTTTGCCAGGACGTAAGCGCCGGTTTAGTGGGCACTGGGACGTTTGTCTGGCCCGCCGATCAGCACTGGGTGTCGGGCAACAACTACGCGCCATGGCATCCCGCGCTGGACATCGCCGCGCACCTGGGCGATCCAATTTATGCCTCCGACAATGGCGTTGTGGTCTATGCTGGCTGGAATACCTGGGGCTATGGCAATCTAGTCGTTATCGATCACGGCAATGGTTGGCAAACCTGGTACGCACACAACAGTTCGTTGTACGTCAGCTGCGGCCAGAACGTCTTCCAGGGCAGTACCATTGCGGCGGCTGGCTCCACCGGTCGCTCAACCGGCCCGCACTTGCACTTCGAGACGCGCTTCAACGGTACCCTGCCCAATCCGTTTAACGTGCTGCCGCCACCCTAGCCCAAATCGATAGCACGATTAACTCAAAACAGATATACTGACGGGAACAGCCACCAGCTGTTCCCGTTTTCGTTAGATGGATAACGGACGCTATGGCAACACTGCTCGATCAATCCACTCCGCCCGATCAACCCGCTCCCGATCGCGTCACGTTACCCGATCGGCCTTCTCGTGCTTTAGACCAATCTACAGCGCCGCGTACCCGGTCATTAGAAGCGATCATCGTTCATCTCATCGCGTGGCTGGCGACGACGCTCTGGCGTGTCACAGACTATGTGCCCCGCTATGCCGCGCATATGACCGTGCTCGCCGTGGTCATTGCCGCTTTGTTTTTGAACCGCCCGTCGCTCGCTGCGAGTCAACCACTCTCGCTCGATCTGCCGAGCAACCCGGCTGGCACGTCAAACGACTCCGTGGCAAACGAGACATTTCTCGATCGCGGTCTATTTGCCGACTCCAACATCGTCTCACGTTTGGCTGACTCGCACACGACCATCCCGTTCCGTACCCGGCGCATTGTCGAAATCTACGTCGTTCAGCCCGGCGATACCGTGCAGGGCATTGCGGCCTATTACGGCTTGCAGCCTGAAACGCTGATGTGGTCCAATCCCGCCATCGAGGACACACCTGATCTGCTGAAGATCGGTCAGGAAGTGATCATCCTGCCGATCGACGGCGTGTATCATGCGGTTCAAGACGGCGATTCGCTATCCAGCATCGCCCAGAAGTACAAGGTCGAAACGACGGCCATTACCGACGTCTCATGGAACAACTTGAACCCGCCGGACTTTACCATCACCCCGGGAGTGAGTTTGATCGTCGTGGGCGGAACGAAGCCGCTGATCACTAAAGTCGTCACATCTTATGCCGGGCCAGTGCCTATTGACTCGACAGGTTCAGGGCAGTTCCGCTGGCCGGTCTTGGGTCGCATCACGCAAGATTTCTGGTCAGGCCACCGCGCCATCGACATTGGCGTGCCATCTAATACGCCTGTCTACGCGGCCGATAGCGGCTACGTCTCATTCGTAGGCTGGACCGATGTGGGCTATGGCTATCTGATGCGCGTTGATCACGGCAACGGCTACGAGACGTGGTACGCGCATAATAATTCGTTTGCGGTGACCCTGGGCGAAAGCGTCGAGCGCGGCCAGGTCATTGCCTACTCCGGCAGCACCGGTCGATCGTCCGGCCCGCATGTCCACTTTGAGATTCGTTATCTGGGCGTGCTGCACAATCCGCGCATCTATTTGCCGTGATCGGTCAATCGGGATTTGGGTAACCGGTAAATTGGTCGATTGGTAATCGGTCAAGTGGTAATCAAAAAGGCGGCGGGCAGATGTTTGCAATCTGCCCGCCGCCCCTATTTTGAGTCAACCAGTTACTGATTGCCCAATTGACCAGTTTACCAATCTACTACGCCACTACTTCGCATACTCCACCGAGCGTGTCTCGCGAATCACGGTGACTTTGATCTGTCCCGGATACTGCATGGACTCTTCGATCTTCTTGGCGATGGTCTTGCTCAATTGCAGCGACGCCAAATCATCGATGTCATCCGGCCGCACGACCACACGCACTTCACGTCCGGCCTGAATGGCATACGCTTCAGCCACACCCACTTGCGAAGTAGCGATGTCCTCCAGATCACGCACGCGCTTGAGAAACGTCTCGATGTTCTCGCGCCGCGCCCCCGGTCGTGCGCCCGAAATCGCATCGGCCACTTCCACGATCACGGCTTCCAGACACTGCGGCTCTTCTTCATGATGATGTGCCGCAATCGCGTTGAGGATCTTGGGATTGTTGACGCCGAAGCGCTTGATAAACTCCACGCCCAACTTGGTGTGGGTACCTTCAAATTCGTGATCGATCGCCTTGCCGATGTCGTGCAGCAAGCCCGCCGTCTTGGCCACCTTCACATCTGCGCCCAACTCGGCCGCCAGAATCGCGGCCAGCCGCGAAGATTCGATGGCGTGGTGATGCTGATTCTGCCCGTACGATGTGCGGAAGCGCAAGCGGCCTAGCAACTTCAGAATCTCGGGATGCAGGCCCGGCACACCGGCTTCAATGGCCGCACGTTCGCCTTCTTCTTTGATGACACGCTCGACTTCGGCCTCGGCATCTTCAACCAATTTCTCGATGCGGGTGGGATGGATGCGCCCGTCCTGAATCATCTTGGTCAGCGCGATGCGCGCCACTTCGCGCCGCACTGCATCGAATGAGGACAAGGTCACCGCTTCCGGCGTGTCATCCACCACGATGTCCACGCCCGTGGCCCGTTCGATAGCGCGGATGTTGCGCCCGTTACGGCCAATGATGCGGCCCTTCATTTCGTCGTTGGGCAGCGGCACCACCGAGACCGCCACTTCGGCGGCCTGCTCTGTGGCGACTCGCTGCACCGCCAGCGTAACAATTTCACGGGCTTTCTGATCGGCCTCTTCTTTCGTCTCGGCTTCCACTTGCCGGATAACACGCGCCATATCACCACGCGCCTCGGCCTCGACCGTAACCAGCAATTCCTTCTTGGCGTCGGCCTGGCTCAACGCCGCGACGCGTTCCAGTTCGGCCACAATCGTCGAGCGCATTTTCTCGACATCGTTTTGCAGCTTGTCCAATTGGCTCTGGCGCTGATTGCTCTTGCGTTCGCGCTGATCGACCCGCTCCAGTTTTTGATCGAGTTCTTCGCGCCGCTTGGCCAGTCGCTCTTCTTCGCGCTGCCATTCAATACGGCGCTGCTTTTGCTCGGCTTCAGCTTCGTCACGCACCTTCAGCGCATCGGCCTTGGCCGCCAGACTGACTTCTTTGGCCTTGATTTCGGCCTCTTCGATGACGCGGGCGCGCTCGAGTTCCAGATCGTGCCGGGTGGCCTTCAGTTGGACAAGCGTCCGCTGACCACCAACTCTCATCCCGATAACTGCTCCGACCCCCAGGCCGACAAGCAGCGCTGCTAGCGCAAAAAACGGTAACAACGGTCCGCCTTCCATAGTCACTCCTCTAATGTGTCGAAAGAATAATTCCCCGCAGATTCCCCAGTGCCCTGCTCTGTACGTGTCGCCTGCCACGCCGCCACCACCGCCTCACGCACGGCTTCATAGTTGAAGCCTCGTCGCAGCAAGTACGCGCTCAATTTCTGCGCGAACTCGGCCTGCGGGAGTTGACGGAACCGATCGGCTTTGGCTAAGGCCGATTGGATGGCGGCTTGATCATCGGATTGATCTGTGGCCGCTAACACTTCATCAATCACGGCGCGATCGACGCCCTTGCGCCGCAGTTCCTGGCGCAAAGCCACCTGTCCGCGCGGATTAAACTGCGCCCGATTGTCCAGCCAGTACCGCACGAAAGCGGCATCGTCGATCAGGGCCACGCCCTTCAGGCGGTCTACCACCCGATCAGTGGTGTCGCTATCGAACTCGGCTTTGGCCAGGTTCTGGCGCACCTCCCATTCGCTGCGCGGCCGGTTGGCCAAAAACCGCAGCGCCTTTTCGTGCGCCTTCTCGATGTCGTCCGCGCCGCGCAACCGCTCGATGTCAGCGTCGCTGAGCACCTGTCCGCGCTTGAGTTTGAGCGCCTCAATCAGCGCCAGCCCAAAGGCAAACTCGCCGTCCAGGTAGACGTTGACGCGATCTTTGTTTTTCTTTTGCGCGACGAGCGACGTGATCGTTCCGGCCATAACCCTCAGGACAAACAAAACGAGCCGTGACTGATTCAGCCACAGCTCGCCGGCGCGTAGACAGTTGTCCGCGATGGACTCGTTGACGATTATGATAAACACGGCCCAGTTAGACTGGCCGGGAAGCAGGTGTGCAACCGCGCTGTGTCCCAAGGACACCCGCAGGTGCTACGTGATGCGACCGATTAAGTGCCTGTTCTGCACAACAACGTCCTCTTCGGGCGACTCCACCCAATTC
>JAGOBP010000355.1 GCA_017999195.1 Thermoflexales bacterium | reverse complement strand
CTCATCACCTATCTGGCCGTACCGGTGTTGGTGCTGGAAAACGTCGGGCCGATTGAGGCCGTGAAGCGCAGCGGCGCACTGTTAAAGAAGACCTGGGGCGAGCAAGTCGCCGGGAATTTCGGCATCGGCGCGGTGTTCGGCCTGATCTTCGTGGTGCTGTTCCTGGTCTTCATTCCGGCGATGGTGGTCATCGCATCGACGGAGTCGGTCGGTCTCGTCATCACCGCCATCGTGGGCTTCGTGCTGCTGATGATCGGCTTGGGACTGTTCAGTTCCGCGCTCAACGGGATCTACACCGCCGCCGTGTATCAGTATGCCACCACCGGCGAAGCGGGCGAATTCTTCGATGCGAATTTGGTGCAGAACGCGTTCCGCACGAAGTGAGTGATAGTAACGAGTGATGCGTTAACAACTCACGTTACGCAGGTTATCTTACCTGTCATTCCCGCGAAAGCGGGAATCCAGGGTCAATTGAACTGGACACCCGCTTTCGCGGGTGTGACAGTGCGTAAGGTGAGTTAACATTGGGAAGTGAGCGTCCCCAGGCGCGGCTGGTTTGAACATTTGGGGACGCTCACTTTGCACCAAGGGAGAAGCCAATGACCAGCGATGATCTGGCAACCGTTCAACGCGCTATCGATGCCGGCAATGCGCAATGGCGCGCCGCCTTCAAAACGCAAGATGCTGAACTATTGGCGAACGTTTTCAGGCCCGACGGCGCACTGCTGCGCCTGAACGGCGACGTGGTGCGCGGGCGCGAAGCCATTCGCGAGCGGATGGGCGGCGCGATGCAGCGCTTAGGCCCGGCCGATGTCAGCATCACCACCCTCAACGTCTGGGTCATCGACGATCTGGCCCACGAGTACGGCGCATACACGTACACGTGGCAGAGCGAAAACGGTCAGCCCGCGCACGATGCAGGTCACTATCTTGTCGTGTGGCAGCAACAAGCCGACGGCACGTATCGTATCGCCACCGATCTGGGTTTGCCCAACGAACAATAAAAGGATGGTATCACCATGCGACTACTACTCATCGGCGGTACACGCTTTGTGGGACGACACATTGTCGAAGCGGCCCTCGCGCGCGGCCACGCAGTGACGCTGTTTCATCGCGGCCAAACCAATGCCGATCTCTTTCCGCAGGTCGAACATCTCATCGGCAACCGTGATGGCGGCCTCGCGCCGCTGGCCGATCGGACGTGGGACGCCGTCATCGATACGTGCGGTTATGTGCCGCGCATCGTGCGCCAATCGGCCGAAGTGCTGGCCTCGTCGGTCGCGCATTACACCTTTATTTCCAGCATTTCCGTGTACGCGGAAGATGCGCCCGTGGGCATGGATGAGACCGCGCCTGTGGCCACCATCACCGACGAGACGCGCGAAGACATCACCAACGAATCGTATGGCGCGCTGAAAGTCCTGTGCGAGCGGGTCGTGCAGCAGACGTACGGCGATCGGGCCTTGGTGGTACGCCCCGGCTTGATCGTCGGCCCGCACGATATGAGCGATCGCTTCACGTACTGGCCGCATCGCATCGCGCAGGGCGGCGAAGTCATCGCGCCCGGCGACCCCGATCAAGCTGTGCAGATCATCGATGCGCGTGATCTGGGCGAATGGATCGTCGGCGCGGTTGAAGCCAAACTCAGCGGCATATTCCATGCCACCGGCCCGGATTATCGCCTATCGATGCGGCACCTCTTAGAGACGTGCGTCGCTGTCACTCAATCAAACGCCGACCTTGTATGGTTGCCGGAAGAATTCTTGCTCAACGCAAAAGTCGAACCGTGGAGCGACATGCCCGTGTGGATGCCGTCAAAAGAAGCGAAGTTTGATACAGTCAACAACGACCGCGCGATCACCAACGGCTTAAAATATCGCGCACTCACTTCAACGATCAAAGACACACTCGATTGGTCCGTCACGCGCCCGATCGATCACGCGTGGCGAGCGGGCCTATCGCCCGAACGCGAACGCGAAGTGCTGGCCGCGTGGCACGCTCAGTAACCAATCTTTCGCGCATCAGACCCGGCCAGATTAATTGACCGGGTCTTTTGCTGTGCCAAGTCAGGTATAATTGCCGCACTTAGCCAAGCGAGGTTATGATGAACTTAAATCTGTGCTTCATGGGTCTGGGCAGCGTCGGTCGCGAGTTGATCAAGTTGATTGATCGCAAGCATGACGATGTGCAAACCCAATATGATCTGACGTTTAACATCATCGGGATTGCCACCGGCAAACACGGCATCCTGTTTGATCCCGCCGGGATCGATCACACCGAGGCGCTGAACGGCCAGTGGGCCGATCGGGCCTGGCCGAGCACGGAAGAGAATCGCCTGAAAATGATTCGTGAGTGCGCGGCGGCTTCATCCAACGGCGCGCTCGTCGAGATGTCGCCGATCAATCGGGCCACGGGCCGCCCGGCATTCGACTACATGGAGTTGGCGTTGAACTTAGGGCTGCACGCCGTCAGTGCCAACAAAGGCCCCATCGTGCATGGCTATCGCCAACTGCGCGATCTGGCTAAAAAACAGGGCAAAGCGTGCCTGTTTGAATCGACGGTGATGGACGGCTTTCCGTTGTTGAATCTCTATCGCGAGTGCCTGCCCGCCACGCGCGTCACCCGTTTTCGCGGCGTACTGAACAGCACCACGAATTTAGTGCTGTCATTGATGGCGGATGGCAAGACCTTTGACGAAGCGGTGCAGTATGCGCAGCAGATCGGCATTGCGGAAACCGATCCCAGCAACGACATCGACGGCTGGGATGCGGCGGTGAAGGTGTGCGTGTTGAGCAATGTGCTGATGGGCGCGGACATCCGCCCCACCGATGTCGATCGCACCGGCATCCGCGCCATCACGACCGAGATGATCCGCGAGGCGGAGCAAGCCAATCGGCGCTGGCGGCTGATCTGTTCGGCGGAATGGATCGATGGTGAGTTGAAAGCCAAAGTCGCGCCGGAGCAAGTCACGGCCGATGATCCCGCCTACAATTTACCGGGCACAACCAGCGTGGTGCAGTTGCGCACGGATACGCTGAATCAACTGACCTTGCTAGAGACCGCGCCCACGCCCGCGCAAACGGCCTTTGGCGTGCTGGCCGATCTGATTGCGGCGGCACGCGGGCATTACTAGAACCGCCATCGGCTAGAAGCCGACGGCTAGTCATATCAAGCCCGCGTCGCGGGCTTCCCAACGCTGGCCGTCGATTTTTAATCGATGGCAGACCGCGCCGGAGAGCGCTACCATGTTGTACCAATCTGCCGCACCTACTACTTTCGATTGGAACTTCGCGCCCAGCATCTTGATGATGTTGTTCAGCCAGGGCGTGTTGTTTGGCTATTTGATTTACCTATCGCGCCAAGACGGCCGCTGGGGCACGGACGTTCAGCCGCGCCACATCGCGTGGTTCGCGGCCGGGCTGGTGACGATCTTCATCGCGCTGGTGTCGCCGCTGGATGCGCTGAGCAACAATGCTTCGTTTGCCGCACACATGACGCAGCATATCTTGCTGGCCATCATCGCGCCGCTGTGTCTGCTCGTCGGCACGCCGCGTTACTGGTTGAAGTATCTGTTCGAGATTCCGGTGATTAAGCATGTGCTGCGCCTATACGTGCATCCATTGATTGCAATCGGCGTGTTCAACGGGGTGTTGTGGGCGTGGCATTTGCCATCGCTATATGAAGGCGCGCTGCGCGATCCCAACATTCATATTCTGGAACACACGATGTTTCTGGTCACGGGCGTGATCTTATGGGCGCCGATTTTGCATCGCTTGCCGCCCGATAAGCCGATGAGTTACATCACGAAGATTGCTTATCTGTTCTTCAATATGGTGACGAGCAGCATCCTGGCCGCGATTTTTACCTTTGCGCAAGGCGTGATCTATCCGTATTACGGGCAGGCCATGCAGGTCTTCGGCATGACGCCGCTGGACGATCAACAGTTGGCGGGGGCGATCATGTGGGTGCCGGGCGGCGGCATTTTCCTGGCGGCAACGCTAATCGCCTTTGCAGCTTGGTTGAACAACGAGGAGAAAAAGGGGCAGGCCAAGTATCCGCCTCCGCCCCATGTGGGGTGAAGCAAAAACCTGTCAGGTCTTTGCAGACCTGACAGGTTTTCTTTTAACTACAGTCCCGCTTCCTTGCGCAGCAACTCCGCCTTGTCCGTCGCTTCCCACGGCGCATCGATGTCGTGGCGGCCAAAGTGGCCGTACGCCGCCGTCGCCTGATAGATCGGGCGGCGCAGCTTGAGGTTTTGGATGATGGCCCCCGGCCGGAAGTCGAAGTGATCAGCCAACAGCTGATCGATCTTCTCATTGCTGATCTTGTTGGTGCCGAACGTTTCGACCATCAACGACAACGGCCGCGCCACGCCGATGGCGTACGAGACCTGAATTTCCAGTCGATCGGCCACGCCCGCGGCCACCAAGTTCTTGGCCGCATAGCGCGCATAGTACGCCGCCGAGCGGTCGACCTTGGTTGGGTCTTTACCGCTGAACGCGCCGCCGCCGTGCCGCGCCACGCCGCCGTACGTGTCCACGATGATCTTGCGGCCGGTCAGACCGGCATCGCCCATCGGGCCGCCGATGACAAAACGACCGGTCGGGTTGACGAAGTACTTGGTCTTCTTATCCAGCAAACTACCCGGGACAACCTTGTGCACGATCTGCCCGATGACTTCTTCACTAATAGTCGAATGACCCACATTGGCATCGTGCTGCGTCGAGATCAACACTGTGTCCACGCGCACCGGCTTGCCTTCGCAATATTCCACGGTCACCTGGCTCTTGCCATCGGGGCGCAGCCACGGCAATTGCCCGGCCTTGCGCGCCGCGGCCAACTCGCGGCACAACTTGTGCGCCAGCGAAATCGTCAGCGGCATCAACTCTTCGGTCTCATTGCAGGCATAACCCAGCATCATGCCCTGATCGCCCGCGCCCACCGCTTCGATCTGCGCGTCCGACATC
>JAGOBP010000354.1 GCA_017999195.1 Thermoflexales bacterium | reverse complement strand
ATAGACAGTTTTCAGCCTCTTCGTAACGCTTCTTTACTTGCGACGGCGACAGCGGCCTGACCGGATCAGCGCTCAGCAAGCGTAAGTAATCAGGATCATGTGTCCACTTCGATTCGATCTCTGCATCCCGATCGGCATCGGGCGCAGCCAGTTGGATGTGTTCACCTTCAAAAAATTGGAAGTCCATCGGGCCTCGCTTTCTCAACGACTCACTGGCCGTTGTTCATTAGTCATTGTTCATTGGTCATTGCAACTTGTTCATGGCTCGAAGCCTCTTCTTGAGACCTCGTCGCGTCCGGTGTGTTTACTCCGCCTGGTCCTCGGTGACCAATTTCTTGCCCGTCAGCGTGAGAAACACTTCTTCCAACGTCGGCGCGTGGCCGTTATTCGCGATCAACCGTTTGAGATTTTCGGGCGTATCAAGCGCCACGATGTTCCCGCCGTCGATAATGGCGATGCGGTCGCACAGTTGATCGGCTTCCAGCATATCGTGTGTCGTCAAAACAATCGTCGTGTCGTGTGTGTCGCGCAGTTCGCGCACAAAGGCTTGCACCTCGCGCTTGCTGCGCGGATCGAGGCCGGTGGTCGGCTCGTCGAGCAGGAGGACGATCGGCTTAGAGAGGAGCGCGCGGGCAATGGCGACTTTTTGCTGCATCCCGCGTGACATTTCCTCCATCGGCCGGTAAATGGCTTTTTCCTGCAAGCCCAAGCGCGTGAGAATGGCCACCACTTGCCGACGCGCTTCGGCCGCGCTGACACCGTACAAGCGCGCGCCGTATAAGAGGTTTTCCATCGGAGACAACTTTTTGAAGAAACTCGCCTCGACCGAGACCCGATTGATGAGCCGTTGAACGGCCATCGGTTCTTTGGCCACGTCGTGACCAAAGACGGAAATCGTGCCGCCGTCAGGCACCAGCAATGTGGCGATCAGGCGGATGAGTGTGGATTTGCCGCTGCCATTTGGGCCTAACACGCCGAAGATTTCGCCGCGTTTCACCTGAAACGACACGTGGTTCACGGCGATCGTTTGGGCGCGGCTGGCCGATCGGGGCGCGAGCGAGAAACCCGACGCGCCGCCGAACATCTTATAGGCCGATTGAATATTCAAAGCGACTGAGTCTGCGAGCATACTATCCTCCAAATGAGCGCTGCGCGTGCCGCCATACGGATCCAGGGTCGAGGTCACGCTTGGGTTTAGGGCAGTCATGGTCATTCTCCAGGTTACGTTCAGGACAAATAAAAAGGCCGTGGACACAATGCCCACGGCCTATGGCGAACTTCGCCATTGAGAAACAAAAAGGCCGTGGGGGAGAGCACCCACGGCCTCGTGACAATTTAGTTCTGTCTACCGAGCAACAGGCGCACTCCGAAAAGGCAAGGCATCCGAAACGCCGCTGGCGATTCGGGTGCGGAACATGCCGTAGGTGAAGGCAATGTATACCATTGGGTGCGCTGTCCTTTCGTAAATTTTGCTACCTCGGCATCTTACCACAAGTCGCGGCGCGATGTCAAGCACTTTGAAAAATTTCACACGGCTCTAACCCTAGCGTTTCAAGAAATCAACTCACGGGTGAAGTCGCTTCATCCAGCCACCGCAAGTAGGCGAAAGCCTGTTCGTTCGATGTGCCGCACATCTCCTGCGAAGGTCGCAGACTGACGCACACCGCTGGCCGCTCTGGCAAGCCAAACAAGCGGCAGCGATTGTCGTCCGTCAACTGCGCGCATCGCACGCCCGCCGGTTTGCCCTGCGGCATCCCCGGAATGGCCGATGAGATCGACGGCACGATGCAACAGGCTGCACAACCCACGCGACAATCCATTACGCCCAGAAGCCTTCATGTACTTGTCGTGCTTCGTCTTCAATGGCCGGGCCAAACACGTCGACTGGGCGGCCACTCTGCGCGAAGACTTCGCGACAGGCCAACGGCAATTTATGCGGCGAATCGCCCGTCATGGCATACAAACCGGCTTCACTCAACGCGTACACCACGCGTCCCACCCCACCCCAGAAGATCGCGCCGGAACACATCGGACATGGCTCGGTGCTCGTGTACAACGTGCAGTGCGCAAGATCATCGAAGGCATACTGGCGCGAAGCGAGGCGCATCAAGTTGAGTTCGGCATGACCAGTACAATCACTTTCCGTATTGACGGTGTTCTCGGCTTCAAGCAGAATCTGCCCCTGCCCGTCAGCCAGTAACGCCCCGAAAGGATGATTCCCGTGTTCACGGGCGCGGCGGGCGATGTCGATGGCGCGTCGCAGAAAATGCAGATCATCGTCAGTCATCGGTCATTCGCCAATCCGATTGCGCAAGATGCCAATCCCTTCGATTTCCACTTCCACCACGTCACCGGGCCTCAGGAATTCGGGCGGTTTGCGCGCAAAGCCTACGCCGCTGGGCGTGCCCGTGGCAATGATGTCGCCCGCGTCCAGCGTCATACCGCGCGACAGAATCTCGATGATCGTCGGAATGTTGAAGATCATGTAGCGCGTGTTGGAGTCTTGCTTGGTGACGCCGTTGACGCGACACGTGATGTTGAGTTGCTGCGGATCAGCCAGTTCATCGGCGGTGATGATCCACGGCCCGATCGGACACGCGCCGTCCAACGATTTGCCTTTGAAGAATTGACTGTGCTGGGTTTGCAGATCACGCGCAGACACATCATTGAGGCAGGTATAACCAAACACGTGATCGAGCGCGTCCGCGTTGGCGATGTTCTTGCCGCCCCGACCGATGATCACGGCGAGTTCGGCCTCAAAATCGATCTGCTCGCTGACGGCCGCATCAAACGGAATGGCGGCCTCCGGCCCGTTGATGGCGTGTGTGGCCTTGGTGAAAAAGACCGGATGCTGATGCTGCTTGAATTCACGGCCGCGCGCCTCGGCCGATTCTTTGGCATGTTCGACGTAATTCAAGCCCAGGCACATGACGTTGCGCCGAACGCGCGGAATGGGCGTGAGGAGCGTCACGGACTCGATCGGGACGGCGGGCCGATCGGGCGTGAGGAACGATCGGGCTTGCGCTAAAGCGGCCGGGCCACCCTCGATCAGCGTGAGCATATCGGGCACAATCGACGAGAGATCGATCACGCCGCGCTCGGTTACTGCGCCGACGTGCGCGTGATCGCCGTGTTGATAGGTGATGAGTTTCAAGGGAGTTCCTTTCGTACAGGGTGGCGTGATGGTAGCATAGCGCGGCGTCAGCGTCAATTGCCGGTTGCGACCGGCTCGTTTGCGTATTACAATCAAGCCAGCCATTTACCAAGTGGGGACATATGCCAGAAGCCACCGAAGTCGCCGCCGCACCCGCCGTGTTGAGTTTGGATGATGCCAAACTCTACATCAACCGCGAATTAAGCCAGTTGGAGTTTTTCCGCCGCGTGCTGGATGAGGCTAAAAACGAGCATAATCCGCTGCTGGAACGCGTCAAGTTCCTGTCCATCGTCGGTTCGAATCTGGACGAATTTTACATGGTGCGCGTGGCCGGTCTGCGCCAGCAAATCGCGGCCGGACTGATCGACCCGTCGGCCGACGGCGCGACGCCCGCCGAACAGTTGGCAGCCATCCGCAAAGCCGCCTCGCGCTTGATGGCCGAATCGCGCGTGTGCCTGCAAGATCAACTCATGCCCGCGCTCGATCAAGCCGGGGTTCACATTCTGGATTACGCCCAACTGAACGAAGGCCAACGCGTCAAGGTCGATGAGTATTTCGATCAGGTGGTGTTTCCGGTGCTGACGCCGCTGGCCTTTGATCCGGGCCGGCCGTTCCCGCACATCTCTAATTTAAGCCTGAATCTGGCCGTGATCATTCGCGACCGCAAAGGCCAGGAGCGCTTTGCGCGCATCAAAGTGCCCGACACGCTGGCGCGCTTCACGCCCATCAAGCGCTCATCGGGCAGCGTGCGCAAAGACGGCACCGTGCCGTATCACCATTATTTTGTGTGGCTGGAGCAGTTGATCATCGCGCACCTCAATCGTTTGTTCCCCGGCATGGAAGTGGTCGAGGCGCATCCGTTCCGCGTGGTGCGTGACGCCGACATCGACATTCAGGAACTGGAAGCGTCGGACCTGCTGGAAAGCATGGAAGAAAGCGTGCGCCAACGGCGCTTCGGCTCGGTGGTGCGCGTGGCTGTCAACAACGCCATGCCCGCTCACATCCGCGACATCTTGATCGAAAACCTGGAAATGGATCGCAATGATCTGTATCCCATCGACGGGCCGTTGGGCCTGAGCAGCCTGATGAGCCTGTACAGTATCGATCGGCATGAGTTGAAAGAGACGCCCTTCGTCCCCGCCATGCCCGCGCCGCTGCGCGGCAAGAACTACAACAACGATCTGTTCGGCGCGATCCGGCGGCAGGATATTCTGCTGCATCATCCCTACGATTCCTTCGGGCCGGTGGTGGATTTTCTGAAGACGGCCGCGCGCGACCCCGACGTGTTAGCCATCAAGCAAACGCTGTATCGCGCGGGGCGCAATTCGCCCGTGGTTGAGGCACTGCTCGAAGCCAGCCAGAATGGCAAGCAAGTGGCCGTGCTGGTGGAACTGAAAGCGCGCTTCGACGAGGAAAGCAACATCGGCTGGGCCAAGGCGCTGGAAGCCGAAGGCGTGCATGTGGTGTACGGCTTGCTGGGCCTGAAGACCCACTCCAAAATCGCGATGGTGGTCCGCAAAGAAGGCGAAGGCATTCGGCGGTATCTGCATCTCTCGACCGGCAACTACAATGCCGTCACCGCCAATCTCTATACCGACATCGGTTTCTTTACGGTCGATGAAGCCATCGGCGCGGATGCGACTGATCTCTTCAACTATCTCACCGGCTATTCGGTCAAGACCGATTATCGCAAACTGCTCGTCGCCCCGATCAATCTGCGCAGCCGGATGGCCGAACTAATCCAGCGCGAGATCGAACATCAACGCAAATACAAGAATGGCCACCTCATCTTCAAGATGAATGCGCTCGTCGAC
>JAGOBP010000353.1 GCA_017999195.1 Thermoflexales bacterium | reverse complement strand
TCCATCACCAGGTCAGTAACGCCCGACAACAGCAGGGGATTGGTGGACACCGTCAACACGGACGTCCAGTTCACGCCGCCGTCGGTGGACTTGTACACGCCATACGGCGCAGCCAACGGCGAAGACGTGCGGCGATTGCCGCCGCGACCGCGAATGGTGGCGGCATAGACGATGTTAGCGTTGGTGTTGTCGACGATGATTTTGGAGATCGACGTGTTGGTGAAATAGCCAGGCCCGCTGATCTTGGCAAACGTATTGCCGCCGTCGGTAGACTTGAGCACGCCATTGCCAAAGTAACTATCGCCGGACAGTTCACCTTCGCCGGTACCCACGTAGACGATATTCTCATTAGACGGAGCCAGCGCGATCGAACCGATGGGGGTCGCAATCTGATCGGTCTTGGGCGTCCACGTGCCGGTGTACGGCGAAGCCAGCGTCCATACACCGCCCTGCGCGCCGCCCAAATACATGGTGTACGGCGCGGTCGAGCGAATCGCCAGCGCGCCGATGCGGCCCGTCATCGCGTCAAAAGTGCCGTCGCCGCGGCCGGTCAACACCATGGGGTTGGGACCCGCACTGGTCCAGGAACCGCCATAGGTGTTCACGCGCTGCGGTTGATTCTGAGCCAGCAGCAACGAGTTCTGTAATTGCGCTGCCGCCTCAAGGCGTTTCTCGGCCGCGTCAAACATCGTGAAGTTTGCCGTCGGATCGCCCGCCACGCGCTTGGAATAGAAGGCGTCCTCACGCACCAGCGGCAGATCGGGGCCGCCGCGTGTCCGGCGGGCCGGATACTTGACCGTCGGCTTGGTCAGATATACCCCTTCGGCCGGTTCTTCAACTTGTGGCGCTGACGTAATCGACGCCGAAGCGGGAATCAGGCCGATCGTCGCCAGCAACAACGCGATGATCGTCAGCACGTTTACAGCCACCTGCTTATTGCGATGCATTATTTTCCTCCCAGAAAGTGTTTTCAACTGTGCAAGCAAACGGAGAAACAAGCGAGCGGCCTGGCTGGGCCACACGAGGCGTAAAGCCGACATCACCTCCCCTGGTTTTGATCGGCGGTAAAAAGATAAAAGACACCCGGCCCGAACAGCTTCGAACAGGTGTCTTTAACGACAACCATGAACAGTGCGATAGTCTCACAGGCGGCCGATCATGTCAAGGCAATATTACCAGCGACTCAAGCGGGCCGCGTCACAAACCCTGTCGATCGTGACGCGCGGGTGAACAAGCATTAATACGCTGAACCTAATCTATTGGTTCAGCCACAGCACGGGCAAATAGATTCGACCCTGCTGCGCATGACGCACGGCGGCCAGCGCATCGATCCGCCCCCAACCCGATTGAGCATCCCAACCGATCGAGCCGATGTCCTGCGCGGTGAGCGTAATCGTTTGCGCCACGGTGAGCGCCGCATAGTCGGGCCGCATCGACCAGATCAAGGCGGCCAGCCCGCTCACGTGCGCCGCAGACATCGACGTGCCGGAATTAGCGTAATAACTGCCGGTGCTGCTGGCGCTGAAGATGTCGCGGCCGGGCGCACTTACATCCAGGTCTGCGCCATAGTTACTGAAATCCGAGCGCGTATCGTCGAGTTCAGTTGAGGCCACCGCCAAAACCCCGGGCAGCGCGGCGGGATATTCGATCTGGCCGGTGCCGTCATTACCCGCTGCGGCAATCAACAGGCAGCCTTTGCTTTGCGCGTAACTGACCGCTAGACGCAGCGTTTGCGGCGGCACGGCCTTATCCCCCAGGCTCAAGTTGATGATGCGCGCCCCTTCATCGGCGGCATAGATGATGGCCGCGGCAATGTTGGCCCAGGTCCCGGCAGCGTTGCTGCCCAGCGCTTTGATCGGCATGAGGGTGGCCGCCCACGACAGGCCCGCAATGCCTTGCCCGTTATTGGCGCTGGCGGCGATGCTGCCGGACACATGACTGCCGTGACTGTGATTGTCCTGCACATTATTGGTGTTGCTGACAAAGTTCCAGCCGATGGCATCATCCACATAACCGTTGGCGTCATCGTCCAGACCGTTGCCCGCAATCTCGTCGGGATTAGACCAGATTTTGCCGGTCAGATCAGGGTGCGTGATGCTGATGCCGGTATCGATGACGGCTACCGGGCGGCTGTCACCGGTGGTTAACGCCCAGGCTTCAGGCACGCGCATGACGTTTAGATATGGCCATTGTTGCGCGACATAGAACGTGTCATCCGGCGTAATCACGTCACTCGCGCGGACCCAGCCGTTCGCTTCAATCCAGTCGATGGCCGGATCAGAGCGGATCGATTCAAGCGGGGCTGCCCCCGAGCGCGCCGCCACCACCCAGACGTCGATGCGCGGAATGTGCCGCAGCACGATCAGTTGGTGATCGCGAAAAACCCGATCGGGTGTGGCGGCCCGCTCGGGGTTGAAATGCAGCAACCATTCAGTCGGCGATGCCTGCGCGGGAGCGCCGCCCAAAGCGATCAAGATCACGATTACCAGCACAGTTCGTTTCATGGCGGCCAAGTCTATCACAGAACAAAACAGCCCCCAGCACTTTGCTGGGGGCTGCGGACTACAAACTGCGACTGCGGTTACCGGAACAGAACGGGCAGGAAGATCTTGTTCTGGTAGATCACTTCCGTCAGAGCGCCGCCGTAGGCGACGCCATCGGCGTTGGGCGCAGTGATGCTGGCCAGGTTGATGATGGCCAGGCCCAGCGACGAGCCGGAGTTGATCGTGGCGTCGTAGGTGACGGTAACCACTTCACCTACGGCCAGGTTGTTCTTCCAGTTGACCGTACGGTTGACGGCATTCCACAGCGGAACGGTGCTGAACTTGGTCGGAACGATGCTGGCCGGAATCACAGTGACTTCCGCCGGAATCTCATCCATCAAGGTTGCGCCGCTGGCCGTGTTAGGACCGTCATTGCGGAACACCAGCGTGTACTGGATGATCTCGCCGAGGCCGCCCGTCAGCTTGTCGGACGTCTTGCTCAGCTGGAGATCCGCGCTGGGCAGGACAATCGTGCTGGGCGATTGCTTGGTCGTGATCAACGCATTGCTGACGCCGTTGTAGAAGCTGGCGCTGTTGACCACCGACAAGCCCACCGGCGCATTCGGCGACATGGTCACAACGATGTCGAAGGTCGTCGGAGTCAAGCTAGTGCCGGGCACGGAACCTGACCAGAAGACGGAATGCGTACCAGCATCGTACGTCGCGCCGCCCGTCGCCGAGACAAAGGTTACGCTGAGCGGCAAGGTGTCGGTGACCTTAATTGCTTGCGCCACGACGCTTGGGTTCAGCATGCTGACTGTGTAAGTGAAAGTCTCACCCGGCAGCACTCCGGACTTTGTTACAACCTTCTTTGAGAAGGCTGCGAAGCCGGTGGTGGAACTGGTACTAAAGGCGCGGTTGTGCGCAAGATTGAAAGTTCCACCATCAATCGTGTCCCACAACAAAGCGCTGCTAGTGTCATCGTACACATCAACCAAGTTCGGATACCCGCTGCCAACCCCCAGCGTTGAGGACATCTGACCAACATATTGAATCAGAGTAGACTCGCCCGGATCCAGCGTGTCGGTGATGTACAGATCTGGCGTAGCGCCATAGAACGAGTAGTTGGTAGGTGTAACCACAAAGTGATGGAACAGGATGTTCACATTGCGATAGTTATCAATGCCGACAACACCCGTTGCATCGCCCGTGTTGGTCACTTGAATCGTGTAGGTCACAAACTCACTTGGCGCGGCAAGCACGGCTTTGCCTGGCTGACTGAATGGAGCACCGAAGACAACCGGACTCGGCCCGCGCACAGTTTCGGCTTTCAGACTTGCTTCAACAGCAAGCGCTGGCACAGGCGCGTTGGCGCGCGTTAGCGTTACCAACTCATCGAAGGCGCTAGGCAGGCCGGTGAAGCCGGCCAGCAGGCGCACGCTCATGGCCGGATCGCCCACGTTCCAGTTCGACTTCTCGAAGTGGAGCGTGACGCTAACGGTTTCACCCGGGTTGATGGCGCTGACATGAACATCCGAATCAGCGGCGGTCAGCCACAGGTTCAGGTGCCCCCACCAGATCTTCAGATCGACGTTGGCGGGCGGCGCGGCCACGGTCTTGCCATGCACCCACACCGTATACTTGGCACCGGCCGCAAAGCGATAGCCAGTCGCAGGCTTCACGGTGACCAGTTCGGTCGTCGCCGTCGTGGTCGAGCTGGCCACGATCTGGCCCAGGCTGTTGGAGACATACAGATCGATGTTGTCGCCCGCCGGGAAGTTACCGACCTGCGCGTACAGCGCCGCCGCCCGATCGTCCGCGGTGACGACGTAGGTGTACGTGTTGGTCGAGGTCACGAACGGCGTCTGGTTGATCGCGACGGTGTTGCTGTAAACCGTCAACGGTTCAGCCGGCACCGGGCTGGGCGTGGTGATGTCATAGTACCAGCTCAGGTTGACCGTTGGGGGTGTGCCCAAATCCCAGCCGTTCAGCGCCAGGAAGTAGCGGCCCAGCGGCGGATTGTTGACCGTGATCTTTTCCTTGACACCCGTCCCGCCCGCCGATTGCCCCACGGCCTGATCGATCCCTACCTCAGGGATGTTGTTGTTGTTGGTGTCGTAAACCAGGAAGATGTCGATGTCGTCCGTCGCGGCAACATCGGTGAAGATGTACAGTTGCGTTGTGCCAGGCGCCGTCACCATGATGCGCTCATAGCCGTTGCCCGCGCACCACGCGCCGTCGCATTGCCCCGTGTCGGTCACCACACTGGTCACGTTCGTGCGGGCAGTGCTGGTCGCACCGCTCAGCGTCGCGTTCAGATCGGGGATACCGATCGACGGGGTGAAGTTCAGATCAACCACGCCCGTGTTGGTGTAAGCACTGACATTGACGGAACCGAGCGTGGCCGCGCCGACGGCTGGGTCCATCACCGCATCGAAGTCCAACGTGCCGACTTCAGCCGTAAACGGTTCGGCCAGACTCTTGCC
>JAGOBP010000352.1 GCA_017999195.1 Thermoflexales bacterium | reverse complement strand
CCTTCGGCCAGATTGTGCAGGCCAATGCCGATCGCCAGTAGCAGCGCGACGTTGAGTCGTCCGGCGGCTTCATCGCGTTTGCCCGCTTTGCGCGACGAGATGATTTGAATCAAGAAGTAGGCCAACAGCGCACCCGCGCCAAACAAAATGATGCCTTGCAGTGAACCGGGCACGAGCGCCGCTTTCTCCAGACCTTCGTTCGCGGTGTCGATCAACAGGAAAACGAGCAGTCCCAGCGTCAACGCTAATATCGCGTCCATCGTGCGGCGTTTGAGGCCGCGCATAAACGGATGCCACATCATGCCCAGCCCCACCGGGATCACGCCGATGTAGAACCCGATTAGCGCAAAATTTAGAAAATTGCGCGAGTCGATCGGCGGCGTTTCCAGCGCGACGGGCACGACCGCTGTAAACGCCGTGCCGGTTGATGTGACCAGATTGATCGTGTGTGCTTCGGCTGTCACCCACGGATACGGCAACTTGATCGTCGCCGTGCTCAATCGGGGCAGGGTGGACGCAGGCGTGATCTGGAAATTCCAATAGGCATCATCGACAATCACTTGCGCAATGGTGACGGGCTGTGGCCCGGAGTTGACCACTTCGACGAGCATCTCACCCGGCGCGGGCAACGTGACCCGCTGGATCGACAGTTGCTCGATCGGCGGTAAACCTTCCGGTGATGGCAAGCCCGCGCCATTGGATAGGAACAACGCGATCACGCCGGCCAACAGAATCAACGGCAAGAGCGCCCAGGCATAGCGGCCAATCGATCGGCCAGTGGCGGCTGACAGAGTGTCCTCGCTCATGTCGTCACCTCGAACATGCCCAGCCAGCCCAGTTCGGCGAATTCGCTGATGTGGGCGTGGAACATATATTGGCCGGGATACTTGAAGCGCGTTTCCAGGATGGCGCGTTCGCCCTGTGCCAGCATGATCGTGTCGGTGTATTCGTCGGTCTTTAGGCGCGTGCCGGTGCGATAGACATCGAAGAAATTGGCGTGCAAGTGAAATGAATTGATCAAGTCGAATTCCGTGATGTTCACCACGTACATTCGGATTAATTCATTAACCTTGATCTGGATCGGATGACGTTGAAAATGAAAGCCCACCGTGTTGACGGCATACACTTCGTTGGCCGAGTCGAAGTTGGTGTCGAAGGCGTTCATCATCATGAACAATTCGTGCGCGGGCGGACGGGCTTCTTTCGGATCGACGATGAAGCCGCCATACAAGCCTTTGTGGATGTGACGCTTTAACGGCAGCGTGTGGCAATGATACAGATGCAGCCCGAACGGCTCTGCATCAAATTCGTAGACGAATTCGCCGCCGATGGGGACTGGTTCAAGCCCGTCCATGCCGGGCAAGTGGAAGCCGTGAAAGTGGATCGAGTGCGGATGGCCGGTGCCATTGACGAAGCGGATGCGAATCCGGTCGCCTTCGGTGGCGCGAATCGTCGGGCCGGGTACGCGGCCATTGTATGTCCACGCCGGAAAGAAAATGCCCGGCGCAATCTCGATCTCTTTTTCGACCGCGAAAAATTCGTACTCGCGCAGCGTGCGCCCATCGGGCAGGGTGCTGACCTGACCGTAATCGAAGTCGGTCAACATCGCTGTCGGATCGAATTGATTGACGTTGTTGGGATCGACATCGCCCGTCATGATGTTATCGCCATGACTGGCCGCGTGGGGATCAACTGTATGCTGTAATGGTGAATTGTGGCTGGCAGCGCCAGGTGTGCTGGCAATGGCAACCAGGCCGGCCGCGCCCAGGGCGCTGGCCGAGCCTAGTTTTAAGAAGTCACGGCGTGTGACTGTCATAGTTTTCCTCCCTTGGAACAACTTGTTAGATCACGCGCGTGAGCACCCCCATGCCCGTCGCGCGCGAATTTACTCTTTGCGTTGGCGGTGCAGGCTGGGATCAACCACTTGCGCCATCTGCGCGATGTCTAGCTTTCCGCCCAAAAAGGCGTTGATCTGCGCGATGAACGGCGCAGGATTCTTCAGCATCTCGTTGTAGTTCACGTCCAGCCGCTCGACGTTGGGCTGCTGCGCCACCCACTCGTTGACCTGACGCAGGTGCTTCTCGAAGAGTTTAGAAATGATCTCATCGGGAATCTTGTTGGGGTCTTCGCCGCGCCGAATGAGCATCTGCCGCTGCGAGGCCAGCACTTCGGTCATGTCGCGCTGCATAAAGACCACGCGATAGCGATACGTCGCGGGCAGGTAGGGCAGCAGCGCCGCGATGACTTTGACCACTTTGCCGGGCGCGTCCGCCAGCCACTCGATGTCGCCTTTGGTCAATTGCTTCACGCGCTCGAATTCGTAGTAGCCCTTGGGGTTGTCTTCGTCGGCGGTGCGCAGATTATCGGTCACCGGCGGAATGCCGCCCGCTTCCAGCATCTTCATCATCATCGACGTGCCGGAGCGCGGCAGGCCGGAAACGACAGTGATTATCGGGTCGGAGGTGTTCGGGGTCATCATGCTCTCTTTCGAAATAGGATAGTGCGAAACCAAAAGCCTCACGCAAAGGTGCAAAGCCGCCAAGAATTTTATGGCGTTGCACCGGGCTGTAAAACAGTCGCGGCTAAGATGCTTGAGACTTTTCTTTGCATCTTTGCGGCTTGGCGTGAGATCATCGTTACGCCCAGCCCAGCCACCGTGCAATCGTGGCCGTGATAAACGTTACGACAAAGGCAATGGCCAGCGGCATCAACGCGCCGATGGTCGTCCACTTCTTGCTGCGCGTCTCGCGCCACATGGTCATGATGGTCGTGGCGCACGGATTGTGCAGCAGAGAGAATAGCATTAAGTTGACGGCTGTCAACATCGTCCAGCCGTGCTGGCCCACCAGCAAATTATACAGGTCTGTCCCTTCCGGTCCCTGGGTCATCACGCCTGTGCCCATGTAAACCATCATCATCGTCGGCACCACAATTTCATTAGCCGGAATCGCGATGACGTAGGCCAGCATGATCACACCGTCCAGGCCGATGGCGACACCCAACGGATCGAGAAAGCCCGCCGCGTGGGCGGCCAGCGATTGCCCGCCGACGACGATGTTGCCCAACAGCCAGATCACCGCGCCAGCCGGAGCCGCGGTCTGCACTGCGCGCCACAGCACAAACAGCGTGCGATCGATGATGGAGGTGTAAACGATGCGTTTGATATTGGGGCGGCGATAGGGCGGCAATTCCAGCGTAAAGGCCGAGGCTTCACCTTTCAACAGCGTGCGCGATAAGAACGCGGACACGATCAAGGTAAACAAAATCCCGATGACCACCACCATCACGACGGATCCGGCGGCCACGATCGAGGCCACTGCGGGCGGAAAGGCCGCCGCCACAAAGACCGTCGCCAGCATAATCAGCGTGGGAAAACGCCCGTTGCACGGCGCGAAGTTGTTGGTCAAAATCGCGATCAGCCGTTCGCGCGGGCTGTCGATGATGCGTGTGGCGATGATGCCCGCCGCATTACAGCCAAAGCCCATGGTCATGGTCAGGGCTTGTTTGCCGTGCGCGCCCGCTTTCTTAAACAACCAGTCCATGTTGAAGGCCACGCGCGGCAGATAACCCAGGTCTTCCAGAATGGTGAAGAACGGAAAGAAGATCGCCATGGGCGGCAGCATCACGCTGACCACCCAGGCCAGCCCGCGCCATACGCCGTGCCACACAAAGCCCGTGATCCACCACGGCAGGCCGATGGCCGTAAACAAATTGGCGGCCTGATCCTCGATCCAAAACAGCGCGTCCGCGATCATCTTGGACGGCACATTCGCGCCGGTGATGGTCAGCCAGAACACGATGGACAACAACAGCAGCATGATGGGCAAACCAAAGATCGGGGACGTGATCAGCCGATCGAGCCGCTGATCCCAATCGAGCCGCCGTTGGCCCGGCGCTTTCACGGCGCGTCTGGCAATCGTTTCGGCTTCGGCGTACATCGCTTCCACCAGTTGATCGCGAAAGTTGCCGGACAGATCGCGGCGCAGCGCATCGGCGCGGGCGATGACGTCATTGGGGGAAACGGTCGGCGTATTGGCGCTCATTGGGCACCTTCCAGCGACATCTGGCGGCTGAAGCGGCGCACGGCTTCGCGTTGACGTTCGGCAATGGTCAACAGTTCACCGTTTTCAAGCGCATGGCGCACGCGCAAATCGCCTTCCAGCAAGCGCATCGCCACCCAGCGCGCATTGGGCAGGCCGGGCGCCAATTGATCGATCAGCGTCAACAGTTCGCTGACCGTGCGTTGATATTCGCGCGTGCCTTGTACGCGATGCGGCGCGGTAGCGACCTTGCCTTCGATCACATCGGCCACCGTTTGGATCAATTCGCGCAGACCTTCGCCGTTGCCCGCCGAAGTGGGCACGCACGGCACGCCCAGATCACGCGAGAGGGAGCGTGTATCCACTTCCAATTTCTTGCGGCGCGCTTCATCCATTAGGTTCACGCACACCACCGCGCGATCCGTAATTTCCAGCACTTGCAGCACCAGATTCAAGTTGCGCTCAAGGCAGGTCGCATCGGTGACAACGATCGTGCAATCGGGTTGGCCGAAGAGAATGAAGTCGCGGGCGATCTCTTCGTCTTGCGAGGCGGACAACAGCGAATATGTGCCGGGCAGATCGACCAACTTGTAGCGCACGCCTGCATATTCATAGCCGCCTTCCGCGCGCGTGACGGTCTTGCCGGGCCAGTTGCCGGTGTGCTGCTTAAGGCCCGTCAGCGCATTAAACACTGTGGATTTGCCGGTGTTGGGATTACCGGCCAGCGCCACCACCCGATCGAAGTTTTTGATATTGATGCCCATTTGCTCCAGTGAAACGTGAGCGGGGCAGGTTGTGCAGTCTGTCATAGTGTTTGATCCTTGATTAAGACTTGATCGGCCTGTTCGCGGCGCAAAGCAATGAGTGTGCCGCGCACCCGATAGGCCACCGGGTCCCGAAACATGCTGGGCATTTCAACGGTCACGGCTG
>JAGOBP010000351.1 GCA_017999195.1 Thermoflexales bacterium | reverse complement strand
CCGCGGCAAGCGCACGCGCCCCCGGCCCTTCACCAGCGCCGCGCCCGCCAGCACCCCGCCGATACCGCGCGCCACCCTCGCCGCCAGCGCCGAGCCGTTCGCGCCCAGGTTCGGCTCGCCGCGCACCAGCCAGAACGCCAGCCCGGCATTCAACAGCACCACCACCGCCATGATCTGCATCGGCGTGCGCGTATCGCCGATGGCGCGCATGATGGCATTGCCCACAAACAGCGTCGGCATCAGGATCAACGTGAACGACGAGATACGCAGGTAGGCCGCCCCGATCGGCACGACATCGGCCGCCGCGCCCAGGGCTTGCATGATCTGTTCGGCGAAGGTGAACGACACGATCGATAACGTGAGGCCGATTACGACCGCGGCCAAAATCGATTGTTGGGTGGTCTTGCTCGCCTCCGATCGTTCCCCGGCGCCGATCTGGCGCGCCACGACGGCCATGCTGCCGGTCGCCACCGCGCCGTACACCGCGCCCAGCAAGTTGATGATCTGATTGGACAGACCCACCGCCGCCAATGAATTTGCGCCGAGGTGGCCGACGACGTAAGTGTCGGTCAAACCGACGACGGCAAACAGCGTCTGCTCCAGCACCACCGGCCAGGCCAACGACAGGACTCGCTTCACCAGGGCCGGTTCGCCAAACAGTTTGATTACACGGTACCGTGTTGATGGCCGCCGGGGCACCGCCGGAGCAATCGGGGCGGGAGATGAAACGACCCCGGCCGTTTCGCCAGGGTCGTCTTTAGTCGAATCAAGCGGAGGCATATATCCCAACAATCAGCACAAGATGGCGCGAACTATACTCCAGTCAAGACGAGGTGGCAAGCCGCAGGGCCTCACTCTTTCGGCTCGGCCAGCAGATCCCAGACAAAACTGACGCTCAGGAACACCACCAGCGTCAGCAACAGTCCCTCGACTTGCAGCGCCGTCAACTTGGGATCCAGTTGCTGCGCGATCTCCGGCGCGAAAGCGACGATGGCAATGAGCGCGTATACGCCCGCCATCAGCCAGCGGCCGTTGCGCAAAAACCAGCCGCGATACGGGCGATGGCGCGTGGCCTGCGAAAGATAAATCTGCGCGACGATGCCCAGCCCGCACGTGACCACAAACACCAGCCGCCAAATGATCTTCACTTCGCCCGCGGTCTGCGCCCCCAGGCTCATCGCCCCCGGCACGATGAGCGACAGCTGCACGCTATAGGCCATGCGCCGCCAGTTGGTGTCCGCCATCCAGTCGGAGTGGCGGAATTGCACCACGCCCCACCACAGCCCCAACAGCGTAAAACAAAATGTCGCCACAGTTTGATAGAACGCTTCCATGCTTAGCCTCCCTTAGCTATCGAAGTCCATCAAAAACAACTCCGCCTGTCGATGGTCTCCAGGCGGAGTAATTTCAGCACAGCGAGCGGCGTTTAAGGCGGCGGCGTGCAAGCCCCGCCGGGGAAAAGGTAGGCAATGTCGTCGGGACTCATGGTCAGATTCGGCTCGATGTGATTGCCCGACTCATCCCAGATGCGCAATTGCTGGGTCTTGGTCTTGCAGCGGCGCGAGCGCATAAGATAGGTGGTGCGGCCAAGCCGCTCTTCCCAATTGCCGGTGTCGGGATTTTCCAGCGCAAAGTGATATTTGCCGTCGCCGCCGTTCCCCCACACTTCGACGTTGCACGTATAGTTGTCTCCGTCGTAGGTGCAGAACTTGAACTCAAAGCCGTAACCCAGCGGAATCGCCGCACCGGTTGTGGGCGTAGGCGGTGGCGGCGGGGCAGGCGGCGTGTTGGTCGCTTTGGGCCTAGGCGTAGGCGGCACACGCGTCGCGGCGGCGGGCGGCAGGGTGGGAGACGCCGTGAACGTCGGCGAGGGCGTTGCGGTCGGCGTCGCGGTATCGGTCGGGAGCGGCGTGGCCGTAGGTGTGTCAGTCGGTTTGGTCAACGTCGTCGCTACGGGCAATTGCGCTAATTGATCGGGCGTAATCGTGCCTAAGGCCACACTCGCGACCTGCACCCAGCCCGTCACGCCGTCGGGCGTTTCTAGGCGCAGCCATTGGCTGTCGGCCGTGCGCGCGCGCAAATGAAATTGGGTGGCTTGCGGCAACAGGCCCAGCACCGTCGCGCCTGCATCGGGCTTGTCGAAGAGCGGCGTCTGATCGGCCTTGAAGGTCAGCAGCTGATTGATGACGGGCACGGCTGTCGGCGTGTCGGTCGGCCCCAGGGTGGGTGCGCTGGTGGGCGTGAGGGTCGGCGCAGGCGGCTGGCCTGCGCCGCTGGCGACCGCTCCGCTGACGATGATGACAGCAACCGCGATGATGGCCACGACGGCCAAGCCAATCACGGGGATGATCCAGCCGGGACGTTTGGTCTGGGGTGCGGGCGTGGGGGTCGCTGCTGGTCCGATCGGTTGGGCGGCGGCCCCCGCGGCCCCGCCGGCTACAACGGTTTGCGGGCTGGCCAACTGAGTCGCCGTAGCGGCTGCGCCCGGGCGCGATCCGGTGAAGTTTGGCGGCGGCGTCAGGCCGCTGATGCGCCCGGCGATCGTCGCGCCGCTGAGTTTGATCGAGGAGTTGGTGGCCGTCGTTTCGGATTGCGTTTCATCGGCGGGCAGGCCCACCGCGCGGCGCAAATCGGCCAGCATCTCGGTGACTTTTTGATACCGTTCGTTTGGCTCTTTGGCTAAGGATTTGAGAATGACCGCGTTGAGGGCGTCGGATAGATCGGGTTTGAGCAGGCGCGGCAAGGGCAGCGGCTCGTTGATGTGCTTGAGCACGACGGCGAGCGGCGTGTCGGCATCAAACGGCAAGCGGCCCAACACCAATTGATAGAGCATCACGCCCAACGAGTAGATGTCGCTGCGTTCGTCGCCGGGTTGGCCCATGCCCTGTTCCGGGGCCATGTAACTGGGGGTGCCCACCATCGCGCCGCTGGCCGTGAGGTTGGATGAACTGACGATCTTGGCAATGCCGAAGTCGGTCAGGATGACCTGCCCTTCCAGCGTGATCATGACATTGGCGGGTTTGACGTCACGGTGAACCATGTTGCGTTCATGCGCGTAGCGCAAGGCCGAGCCAACCGCCAAGATGATGCGCACCGAGTCGTCCAGCGAAACCCATTCGCCCTGCGCTTCCAGCGTTTGCAGGCGCGCTTTCAGCGTCTCACCGTTGATGAATTCCATGACCATGTAGTAGACGCCCTGATCGGCGTCGAAGTCATAGACTTGGACGATGTTGGGATGGCGCAGGGTGGCGACGACTTTGGCCTCACGCTCGAAGCGGGCCAGAAATTCTTTTTCGTCGGCCAAAAAGGTGTGCATCAATTTGATCGCGACGTAGCGATCGAGGCTGGCCTGATACGCCTTGTACACTTCGGCCATGCCGCCGCGCCCCAGATGCTCGACGATGCGATACCGGCCGATGATCTTGCCAATCATCCCGTCCATAAAACGGACTCCTGAAAAAATGCTTAATTCATCACTTGAAAAATTACATTCTGCGTTTGCAGAATTTCGCCATCATAGATCAGATCGATCTGAGCGCGATAGTCGCCGGGCAGCGGTTGCCGGATGTGCAACGTGACCATCAGGTCGCGTTCCATCGTGCCGATGATGGTCAGGCTGCGTTCTTCCGCGCCATCGGGACGATAGAGGACGACTTCCAAGTTAGGATATTCGAGAAAAGGCGTCAGCGTGATATTCAGCGCCACCCGCCGCCTATCGGGCGCGGGCTGAGCGCTGGCCGCCAGAATACGCACTTCTTTGGGCGGTAGAGGGACTTCATCTTCATCAGCGAAGAACATCATGGACATGGGTTAAGTCTCCAGAGGCGATTATACTACAACCGATATTGGAGTTGACACACTTAAAGCGAATCGTAACGCAAATGCAATGTTCGACACCGCAAACGCCGCTGGAAATAAGCGGCGGGCGCAGCCCCAAACACAGTTCCGGCGGTTGATCGATTCTCGATCAACCGCCGGAATTGTATTGGATGCGACGATGCGCTTAGTTGCGTCGCACGAGCGGCAGATAAATCGGCGGCACAACCTGCAACTGATAGTTGGCCACGCTCACATTGTAACCACTGGCGGCCCCCAGGTCTTCGACGTGCAAAATGATATTCTGCGTCGTGCGGCCGGCGGCCAAGCCACTGAGGCTGGCCGTGTACGTCAGCACGCGACCAGAGCCGAGGTGGTTAGCCGGATCGACCGTTCCCAGATACCAGTTGTACACGTAGTCCAGCCCCGAACCCAGCACAAAATTCAGCGCCGGGTCATAACCCAGGCTGGACAACGGCTGAGCGGCATCGGCCGCGTTGAAGATCACCTGCTGGCCCACGCGCGCGCTCGTCGGCAGTTGGGCGGTAGGCGTGATCAACGCGAGCGGCGCCATGTACGTCGGATTCGCCGGAATGTACGCCGGAGTCGTGATCGTCTCGCCGCTAGCCAGGTTGTAACTCACGTTCAACACGTACGTCGGAATGAGTTGATCCTGGCTCTGGCCGATGGCCCCTTCATAGTAGCCGACCGTGTAGGTGACGACTTGTCGACTGGTGTACGGCAGCGGCACATAGCTCAAGGCCACGATCGGTTCCAGCGACGCAAACAGGCTTGTGATCTGGTTAGGCGTCAGGATCGGCACGGTCGTGATCGCTTCGGGCTGGGCGGTGGGCGACTGCAAGCGCCGCCAGCCGCCGACGCCGCCGATGACGGACGAGCTCGTGCCTTTCATCGGTGACTGCGCACCTACCGCAGGATCGACAAACACCTTCAGCTTAGCGCCCGGCCCCATCACGGAAAATTCCACAGCCGACGGGGCAGTGGCCGACCCCGGTTTCACCGGAGGGGTATAGTTCAAGATGCGCGAGTAGATCACTTCGTAGGCGGCGGTTTGCGTCGCGGCCTCAACCGCCTCGCCGCGCGTCATACCCAGCTGCGGTGTGTAGACTTGCGTGTTAACCACATCGGCGGCGACTTCGTAATACTGCGCATCATTCAAC
>JAGOBP010000349.1 GCA_017999195.1 Thermoflexales bacterium | reverse complement strand
AACTTGCCGGACACCTCGCCCATGAACAGATTCATCAACGAGCCGCGCGTATCCAGCAGATGCCCCAGTTCGTGATACAGATAAAACATGCGTTGAGCGTCGCCGTAACTGGCCCAGACGTCGTAAAAACTCACCGTCCCGGCGATGGTGTACGCAATCTTGTCGCCCGTCCCGCCGTCCCGATAGAACACCACATCCTCAAAGAGCGCTTTCAGCATCGATTCGCCCGGCACGTCAAAGACCACCTTGATGCGATAGGCCAGGCGTTCCAGCGCTCGCCAGACGGTGTACGCTTCATTGGCGGCCCAGTGCCCGCCCCGATCGACCAGCACGATCCCGTAAGTCCGTTCGATTTGATGGGCCAGATCACGCGCGAACGGCTGCGGCTTTGACACGCTGAGCGGCACGCTCAGGCTGATGACCACCATCAGCATCGACAGACTGATCAACACACTGCGGAACAGGCGGCGGCGAGAGATGTGATGGGCGTTCATGGTCTGCCTCGCGTGAAGTTCGATTTCATCAGTAGTGTACGACACGTCACCGGGTGTGACATCCGCCGTGGGGTTGATTGTCGCGGGCCGGCAAGACTGATCACGTCACTCGGTCTTTGGACGGAGATGTCTGCATCGGCCCGGGGAATCGAGCACCTTGACGAACCGGCCTGATCAATGCTACCTTTATAGCCATTCAGTCAAATCAAGGAGACATCATGCCCGGCATTGAACACATCGGAACTGTGTGGGGACGCTCGTTTAGCATCATGGTTGATCATGGCGAAGGCGTTTATCTATTCGACACGGCTGGCCGCAAGTACATGGACTTTACTTCCGGCATCGGCGTGACCAGCACCGGCCACGCGCATCCCAAAGTGGTGAAGGCCATTCAAGATCAAGCGGCTAAACTCATCCACGGGCAGGCCAACATCGTCTATCACCAACCGATGATGAACCTCATCGACGAGTTGTCTTCCGTCATCGCGTGGCCTGAGCTCAGCGAATTCTTCTTCAGCAATAGCGGCGCGGAAATCGTCGAGGCCGCCGTGAAGTTAGCGAAGCAAGCGACGAAGCGCACCAACGTCATCGTATTCAGCGGCTCGTTTCATGGGCGCACGCACCTCACCATGTCGATGACGACGAGCAAGACGATCTATCGGATTGGCTATCAGCCGCTGGTGTCGGGCATTCACGTCACGCCCTATCCGTATGCGTATCAACTGAAGCTGGATGATGAAGCCACGACCGATTACGCCCTCCACGAATTGAAGAAATTATTGAAGAGCCAATCCGCACCCGATGAGACCGCCTGCATCGTCATTGAGCCGGTCTTGGGCGAGGGCGGTTATGTGGTGCCGCCGCTGGAATTCATGCACGAACTGCGCGCCTTGTGCGATCAACACGGCATTCTCTTGGTTGCCGACGAAGTCCAATCGGGTGTGGGGCGAACCGGTAAGTGGTTTGCCTTGGAGCATTTCAATGTCGTACCGGATATTTTGATCACAGCGAAAGGTATCGCATCGGGCATGCCGTTGAGCGCACTCGTCACGCGCAAAGACCTCATGGCGAAGTGGATCACGGGTTCGCATGGCGGCACGTATGGCGGCAATGCGGTGGCGTGCGCGGCGGCCGTCGGCACGATTCAGGCCATCAAGGAAGAGCATCTGGTGGAGAACTCGCTGGCGCGCGGCGCGCAACTGCTGACGGGCCTGCTGAAATTGCAGCAGGATTTTGCGGTAATGGGCGATGTGCGTGGGCTGGGCCTGATGACGGCGACCGAGTTTACCAAGGCCAACGGTGAACCCGATACAGACACGTCGAAGGCGGTGGTGAAAGCGGCCTTCGAGCGCGGCCTGATGTTGCTGACGTGCGGCACGTACGACAACGTCATCCGCTGGATTCCGCCGCTGGTCGTGAGCAAGGAAGAGATTGACGAAGCCCTGAAGATTTTTGCAGGCGCGTTGGATGCGGCGGCCCACTAACACTAACGGACACAGATTGCACAGATGAACACGGATTCAAAAAATCTGTGCAATCTGCGAAATCTGTGTCCAACGATTTTGCCTATCCTTGACCGAAGTGTTGCCGCAAGGTACAATGTTTGTCGTTCGGAGCGTAGCGCACCCGCAGGGGGTAGCGCACTTTTCGAGCAAGTAGTAAGTTCGGGGCGTAGCGCAGCCCGGTAGCGCACTCGCTTTGGGAGCGAGGGGCCGCCGGTTCAAGTCCGGCCGCCCCGACTAACGAAACACACGAGCCACCTGATACGGTGGCTCGTGTGTTTTTTGATGGACATGCCTGTTCGTTAAGTTGAGGTATTCTTCGCTAAAGTTATACCTGACCAAGCAGAGTGGCTATAACTCTATTCGAGCGGTAGGCGCGTGCTAAGTCCAGCGGCGTTTCGCCTCGCTGATCGCGAGATTCGATATTAGCGCCCGCCGCCAGGAGTCTTTGTATGATGGATACCGGCTCATCGCCCGGACTACCGCCTGTCTGGATAGTACCATCGATAGCGATATCAACAGCGACATGAAGTGGTGTTGTGCCCTCATAACCCGCAAGGTTCGGGTCCCCGCCGTTACTGAGAAGCACCTCGATAATCTCAGTGTTTTCCATTTCTGCCGCCTGCATTAAGGGCGTCCATCCTCTCAAGTCTACTTCGTTCGGGCTTGCGCCACGCGCAAGCAGCGTACATACAAGAGTGACGTCTCCTTTCCAGATGGCATGGGTCAACTGATCTTGCAACATGACAGCCTCTCAACGAGGAAAATGATTTATGCCAGAAACTATGAGTGTATGACGATTGTTCTCAACTGCCCATCGCTGCACACCCGCGTCGCCCGAGCATAGCGCATAGTCGGGCGCGAGGGAATGCCCTCAGTTATCGATTGTCTTGCGCACCCACCCAGGTAGGACCGATATTTTATCAGCAAACTTTGTCTTTAATGGTGGCTGGCTCGTGAGCGGCGTCGTCGGGTAGCCAGAAACGGCGGTTCGCGCACGAACCCCGCCGAAAAATGATTCGGTTGGGCGGTTCGTGCGCGAACAATGTCGCAGGTTGTATTACGGCTCGATCAGCGGCGGTGGTCAATCGGGCTGGCAAACGCCCGTTAAGGCTACATCAGAACCATGAGCCGCGCTCAGGCCGTGGGCTGGCTCAACAGGCGCAATTCTCGCCAATGGGCGCTGAACGCCTGACGCCACGTGGCGTAGCAGGTGTAGCGAATGCCGAACTCTTCGCAGGTGGCGCGCACGATCGGCGCGAGGTGCGGATAGTTCAAGTGGCAGACATGCGGCAGCAGGTGGTGCTCGATTTGGTAGTTCAGCCCGCCGATAAACCAGTTGAGCACTCGATTGTTCGGTGCGAAGTCCAGGGTCGTCTCGACTTCGTGGATAGCCCACTCGTCGTCGATGTGCAACGGGTCGCCTATCGGCTCCGGGAAGGTGGCATCGCCGCTGATGTGCGCCAGTTGGAAGACGGTGGCCACCACGATGCCAAACGTCACGAAGACGATCAGGAAGCCGATGAGCACCTGCCACCACGGGAAGACCGTCAACGGCAGCACAAACATCAGGACAAAGAAATACAGTTTGCCGACCCAGAAGGTGAGTTTGTCCACGGTGCTCATCTTGGGGTAAACGTGCAAGGGGTCGGACTTGCCGATCACGGCCATCATAAAGTCGCGCAGGATGAAGTCGAAGCCGATCATGCTGTAAATCGCCGGGAAATACCAGGCCTGCCCCCGGTACAGCGGCTTCCACGGCAGGCGCGGGGTGAGCCGCATCAGGCCGTAGGTTTCCACATCGTCATCGAAACCGGCGATGTTGGTGTAGGTGTGATGCCACACATTGTGCTTGACGCGCCAGCGGAAGCCGCTCATGCCGATCAGTTCCGCGCTGAGGCTCATCAGCTTGTTGATGCGCGGGTGATTGGAGTAGCCGCCGTGATTGGCATCGTGCATGACGTTGAAACCGACCGAGGCGATGGCTATGCCCCAGCCCATGCACAAGACTACGTTGATCAGCGGTGAAAAGTCGCCCAACAGAATGAGCAGGTAAGTGCCCAGCCACCAGGCCAGCGCGATGACGGTCTTGACGTACATGGCCGGCACATCGCGCGCGGGCAGGTGATTGTCGCGCAGATAGGTGTTGACCCGTTCGTTGAGCGTTTTGCGGAAACCGCGTTGCCGCGTGAACTGGAGACTCCGCATGGCAGGTTTTGCCGCAGTCGTTGTAGATGTAGACACTTCTATCCCCCTTGGTTGGTAATTGTATTCACTGGCCATGATGATTCATGGTATTTGCCAGCGTGTTGTCCCCCCACAGCCCTAATTATACAGGCAAAACCCTGGCTGCCCGACCTTAAGCAGGCGATTGGGTCTTAGCTGATCGGCAGCCAGACAGAGAACGTGGCTCCTTGGCCTGGCACGCTGTCAATCGTCAAGCGGCCGCCTAATTTAAGCAAAATGGCGTGGACAATCGACAAGCCCAGACCCGCCCCTGGCACTTTGAAGTCGCGGGCCGCTTCACCCCGATAGAAGCGCTCATGCAGGTGCAAGTGCTCGTCGGGCGAGATGCCCGGCCCCGTATCAGACACACTTACGATCGCCCAGCGGCCGTCCGCCATGTCGCGCTGACCGCTGGACAATGTAACCTGGCCGCCCGACGGTGTGTAGTTTAGGGCATTATCCACCAGATTGGAGATGGCCTGAGCAATCAACGTCCGATCGGTCTGCACCGGCGGCAACGCTAGATCGGGGCGCACGATCAGCGTTAAGCCTCGATCGGCCGCCAGCGGGCCGCGATTTTCCAGCGCCTCAGCCAGCACTTGATTGAGATCGATCGACGCGGGCCGGATGACGACCGCGCCCGCATCGAGCTGCGCCATCTCCAGAAAACCGTCGATCAGCCGCCGCAGCCGATCGGCTTCACGGTGCAGCGTTTGCACATACGGCGGATAGCGTTCCGGCTTGCTGCGCTCCAGCAGTTCCAGATACAGTTTGATATTGG
>JAGOBP010000350.1 GCA_017999195.1 Thermoflexales bacterium | reverse complement strand
ATTCGCTTCGGCTCACGTTTCATGTGCTCATCCTCGTGGTCGGACACCCAAGTGCAGCACATGGCCCGACCTGTCGGATCTGAGCATACTACAAATCAGAAAAGTAATACTTCGGCAGAATCTTAGCTATGATAACTTGGGCTATGTCTTGCTTGGCAAGATTATCGAAGCGGTTTCCGGCCAGACGTATGTTGTCTTCTTGCAGAAAAACATATTCGAGCCGTTGCAGATGACGAATACAGGCTTTGCTCAATATCAAGCTGACTTGGCTGTTGGGTACGACGATCAGGTTTACATTGCAGATCAGATCAACATGTGGGTGGCGTTTTCTGCTGGCGCGCTCTATTCGACGGTTGAGGATCTCTATAAATGGGATCAGGCGTTGTATACCGACCAGCTGGTGCCGCAGCGCGTGCTTGACATCATGTTTACGACTCAGGTGATAATGCCTGATTCAGAGGGTTGGGGGTATGGCTATGGCTGGATGATTGCGCCGGACACTCAGCCGGGCCTCATAGTGCATTATGGTGGCATCAATGGCTTTTCCTCAGTCATCAAGCGTTACACGGCTGACAAAGCGACCATCATCATTCTAACGAACCAGCAAAACGTCGATCCCGACGCGACGGGCAATTTGATTGCAAAGAAACTGTTCGGAAAATGAGGGTCACTGGCCTGATAACCCTGCACGCAGGATGACGATCCACAGTTGGTCATCGACGCGATTCTGAATCTGGTGGACAAGGCGCGCCAGAAGTGAAGGTTGATCAAATCAGTGCGCCAATCCGAACCATCGGGCTGGCGCACATTTTATTGCAGACCGTCGGGGCATCGTTCAGCGTGACAAGCCGCAGCGAGTCCGTGAGGCGATGTGATTGGTTGGTTACAATTTCGAGCCGATCAACTTCTGCGAAATTCGCCAGTATTGATAGGCGCAGACGACGCCGACGGCAAGCAAGATCGCGCCGATGAACGGTTGATCGCGCCACAGCCAGAACAGGCCGTCGGCCGAGAACCGGATGGCGATGGCGGAGAGCGAGAAAACGATGGCGAATGCCAGAAAGTACGAGCGCTGACGCAACACACTGCGCGTCGCCTTCAAGGTCGCCAGTTCCCGGTCTTGGGCGAAAACGGGTGGGTTGTCAGGCAGAACGGCGTTGGGCGCGTTGATCAGTCGGGCAAATTCAGGATCAGCCGCCAGAAACTCTGCGACCAGCGTCTGGGTATCCGCACTGGCTTCGCCCGATAAATAGATTGGCAGTAGGTCCGTGATGACCTCGCGGGTGATGTTCATACAGTAACCTCCTCGGTTTTTAGCCGGTATTCGTTTAGTTTGAGGCGCGCACGATGCACCTTGACGCGGGCCGCCGCCACCGAAATGCCTAGCGCCGCGGCGATTTCGGTATAGGGCAGGTCTTCCTGACTGTGCATGAGCAGCGCCGCCCGATCCACTTCGGGCAAGGTTTGCAGGAACTTCAAGGTCGCCTGTAGATCAAGCCGAGTTTCAGTGGCTTGTTCCGGGCCGTTGTCCGGGGCCGATAAGTTCGGCGACAAATTGGTCAGGCGTTGGCGGCGGTGGTGGTGCTTAAAGGCCAGATTGCGCGCAATCGTCAGCAAGTAGCCTTTCACCGTCTCGGTGCGTATCTCATCGGCCGAAGTCAGGGCGCGCACGAAGGTCTCTGACGTGATATCGTCGGCCTCTTGCGCATCGCCGCACAGCCAGTAGGCAAAGCGATGGATGTCTTGGGCGTATGTCTGGTAGAGATCGTGAAAGTCGATGACCATGGTACAGATATTATCCCGCCGAAAGGAAAAAGTTACAGTGTTTCGATCGGGCCGTTCGCTTGGCTATCGAGTACAATGGGCGGGCGATAGCCATCACCGAAGGTAGCCGCATCGCACCGAGGTTAGCGTGAAAGACAAAATCGTGCTCATCACTGGCGCAACCGATGGTATTGGCAAGGCCACAGCGCACCAACTCGCCGCCATGGGCGCAACCATCATCGTGCATGGTCGAGATGCGGAGCGCTGTCTGCAAACGCGGCATGACATTCGTCAGGCGACGGGTAACCTCAACGTGGATTACGTGGTGGCTGATCTATCGGTGCAGCGACACGTGCGACAGATGGCCAATGATCTTCTCGCTAGATACGATCGACTGCATGTTTTGATCAACAACGCGGGCGTCATCGTGCCCAAGCGCCAACTGACCGAGGATGGTATCGAGACGACGTTGGCCGTCAACTACCTCGCGCCGTTCTTGCTGACGCACTTGCTGTTGGATGTGCTGAAGCGCAGCACGCCCGCGCGCATCATCAACGTTGCTTCGACGGTGCATTATGACGGCAAGATCGATTTCAAGGACTTGCAGAGCGAACGCAAATACAACTCAGTTGCTGCCTATAAAAACGCCAAATTAGCCGAGGTGTTGTTTACCTTTGAATTGGCCGAACGCTTGAAAGGCACTGGCGTCACCGTCAACGCACTCCATCCCGGCGTGGTGGCGACGAAGTTGCTGTATGCGGGCTGGGGCTGGACCAACGGCTGGACGCCAGAGCAGGGCGCGGCGCTGTCTGTCTACCTCGCCACTGCGCCGGAAGTGGAGACGATCACCGGAGCCTATTTCGAAAGCCGGGCGGCAGGCGGGGCCTCGCCTAAAGCGCAAGATGTGAAACTCAGACGACAACTGTGGAACATCAGCGCGAAGTTGACGGGGCTGGCGGATAAATAGTTTTCAGCGGATGCTACGCAAAACGGATAACCGGATGGCACTCATCCGATTATCCGTTTGCGTAGCATCCGTTGAAGAAATTACTTCCGTTTCTGCTCGATCTTGGCCCACGTATCCCGCAGCGCCACCGAAAGGTTGAACACCAGATGCTCCGGCGTGGATTCAATATCCGCGCAGAAATAACCCTGCCGCTCAAACTGGAAGCGATCGCCCGGTTGTGCGTCCGAGAGACTCCCCTCGATCTGGCAGCCGTCCAGCACCGTCAGCGAATCGGGATTGAGGCAGCCCAGGAAGCCCTCGTCGCCCGCTTCGGGATCGGACCGGTTGAACAGCCGATCGTACAGGCGCACTTCCGCCGGAATGGCGTGCGCGGCCGATACCCAATGCAGCGTCGATTTGATCTTGCGGCCATCGGGCGTGTCACCGCCGCGTGTGGCGGGATCATACGTCGCGTGGACTTCTAGCACATTGCCCACGTCATCCTTCACGACGCCCGTGCACTTGATGACGTAGGCTGAACGCAGCCGCACCTCGTTGCCGGGGAACAGTCGATAATACTTCGGCGGCGGTACTTCCTGAAAATCTTCTTGCTCGATGTAGAGCACGTTGCTAAACGGCAACTTCCGCGTGCCTGTGCTGGCATCCTCGGGATTGTTCATCACATCCATGTACTCGACCTGATCCGCGGGGTAGTTGTCGATGACCAACTTAATCGGGCGCAAGACGGCCATGCGGCGCAGGGCGCGCTTGTTTAGGTCTTCGCGCAGACATGCTTCCAGCAGGGCCACATCGACCACGCTGTCGGACTTGGCGACACCCACGCGATTGATGAAGTCGTGAATCGACTCGCGCGTGAAGCCGCGTCGGCGCAGGCCGCGCAGCGTCGGCATGCGGGCATCATCCCAGCCAGTGACGTGGCCTTCTTCCACCAGTCGGCGCAACTTGCGCTTGCTCATCACGGTGTAGTTGATGTTCAAGCGCGCAAACTCGATCTGGCGCGGCGCGTAAATTTCCAGTTCGTTCAAAAACCATTCATACAAGGGGCGATGGATTTCGTATTCGAGCGAACACAGCGAGTGCGTAATCCCCTCGATCGAATCACTCTGCCCGTGCGCGAAGTCATACATCGGGTAGATGCACCACTCCTTGCCGCTGCGATGGTGGGCGGGTTCATGCAAAATGCGATACATCACCGGGTCGCGCATCAGGAAATTCCCGGAGGTCATATCAATCTTGGCGCGCAGCGTGCGCGTGCCATCGGGGAATTCGCCGTTTTTCATGCGCTCGAACAGATCGAGGTTCTCTTCAACCGAGCGATTGCGCCATGGGCTTTCCGTGCCGGGTTCGGTCAGCGTGCCGCGATTGGTGCTGACTTCATCGGGCGTTTGATCATCGACGTAGGCTTTGCCCTTCTTGATCAACTTCACGGCCATCTCGTAGAGTTGAGGGAAGTAATCGGACGCGTAATATTCCCGATCGTCCCACGAGAAGCCCAGCCACGTGATGTCGTCCTTGATCGCATCGACGTACTCCACATCTTCCTTGGTTGGGTTGGTGTCGTCGTAGCGCAGATTGCACAGGCCGCCAAATTCCTGCGCGATGCCAAAGTCGATGATCAGCGCCTTGGTGTGGCCGATGTGCAGATAGCCGTTGGGTTCCGGCGGAAAGCGCGTGTGCACTTTGTTAAAGCGGCCGGCCTTTAAATCTTCAGTCACGGCTTCACGGATAAAGTCAGTGGGCTTAAAGTTCTCTGAATCGGACATGATGATTTCCTTCAAACAAATTTGATCCACGAATCCACACGAATGGCCACTAATTGAAATGATTAGCGAAGACGGGAGCACTGCACCGCATGTGTTCGTATCAATTCGTGGATCATCTTTTCGTCCATTATAACAAACGCTTAACCTATCAACAACTGTTGCGCGTTCTTCAACCGCTCGATCGTTCTTTCGCGCCCCAACGCCACGATCGATCCAAACAGCGGCGGCGAGACAGTCTTGCCCGTCACCGCCACGCGCAACGGCGTGAAGAAAGGGCCGGGCTTCAAGCCACTCGCATCCGCAGCTGCACGGAAAGCATGCTCCAGTGCCTCGGCCTCAAACGGCTCGAAGGTGCTGATCACTTGTTCGGCCTGCTGCAAAACGCCCAGCGTTTGCTCAACCGTCATGCCTTTGCCAATCAACTGCTTCGGATCAGGTGAGACTTTCTCCGCAAACAAGAAGTCCGTCGCGGCCACGGCATCGCTCAACGTCTCCAAGCGCTCTTGAAT
>JAGOBP010000348.1 GCA_017999195.1 Thermoflexales bacterium | reverse complement strand
TTCCAATTTGGCCGCCCATTTTAAGCCACTGGCGGCCAGTCGCTCGTGCAGCGTTGCCAACTGCTGAATGGTTTCAGCGGGCAGCACATCGTTGGTGACAAATACAAAATCGATGTCGCTGCGGTGCGGATCGAAATCACCGCTGGCGAGCGAACCGTACAAATACAGGCCGACAAAGGCATCGCCCAAGACGGCTTGCGCCTCGGTTAAGAGGCGCAGCAGGACGGCGTTTACATCGGGGTAGGGGGTGGGTTGATTGAGCAATTCGCCTCGCGTTGTGTCATCATGCCCGCCCGCTTTAGGCGGACATCTAAGCCGATGATGGGCGGCTCAGGCTGGTCCATCGAATGAATTCGATGGCTGATCTGCTTCGCAGAAACGTGTTAAAACACGTTTTAACGTGTTTGCGCACAGCGTGCCAGCGCGCGAATTCATTCGCGCGATCAACCTCTAATCACTTCCGTCGCGGCGGCAAAATCCAGATCGGCCAGGCCGCGCTGCATGGCCAAGCGAAATATCTCGCGGGCGGCGGCCACCATCGGCATGGGCACGCCCAATTCATCGGCGGCGCGCAGGGCGTAGGTCAGGTCTTTGTGCATCCAGCGCAGCGCGAAGTTCACATCGGCGTGATGGCGATCGATCACGTTTTGGGCTTTGCCCTTCACCATCGGGCTGGACACGGCCCCCATCGTCAAGGCTTGCGCCACGGTCTGCATGTTCAAGCCCGCGCGTTCCGCCAAAGCCACGCCTTCGCCCAAAGCCAACAAATGCAGCGCGCCTTGTAGATTGTTGATCAACTTGTAGGTCGCGCCAGACGCGGGCGGCCCGAAGTGCATCAGGTTGGTCGCAAAGGCCGACAGGACGGGACGCGCGATGTCGAGCGCGGCGTCATCGGCGCCGATGAACAACGTCAACGTGCCCGCCTCCGCGACGAGTTTGCTGCCGCCTAACGGCGCATCGATCATCGACACGGTGTAGTCGCTGGCGTAAGCGTGCAGTTGGCGAATCCACTCCAAAGAGAGCGTACCGCACTCGATCGCCACCGCACCCGCTCGGAGCGCGGGCAACGCCCCGTGTGCGCCCAGCCACACCTCGCGTGAAGCGTCATCATCGCTGACGACGCTGATGATCACGTCGGCTTGCGCCGCGGCTGCGGCGGGCGAATCTGCCCACTGCGCGCCCGCTTCCAATAGCGCCGCCGCCTTCTCCGGCGTGCGATTGTAGACCGTCAGCGGAAAGCCCGCCTTCAATATGTTACGGGCGATGCCGCTGCCCATGATGCCCAGCCCCAACAATGCCACGTTTGTCATGTCGTAGATACCTCGTCCCTTGAAGTGGCCGATATTGTAGCACGACTGCGACGCCTGCCCCAACTCCTGAATTTGCCGTTCGCGCTGCGATATAACCGTTGATACCATATCGTTATCTATCTGTAACGCATTGACACAAACCTGACCTGTAGAATGAAGCGGGAAGGATTCGTCGGTCGTCGTCGCACGCTCGATAGATGGCCGGACCTTCGCGGGTTCCTAAAAAGGCAGGCGGATTGACATGTCAAGTCGCTTCAGAGTCGCCGGGTTGTTGGGCGTCATGCTTCTGGCCATGATCGGTGGAACTTACCTGTTGGCCCAGACCTTGTGGCTGCGCAACTACGTCGACCTGGAAAAGCAGACTGCCGAGCAGGACGTGGTGCGGGTGTTGGATGGCCTGGCCAATGAACTGGATCAACTGACCATTGCGACGGTTGATTATGCCGTTTGGGATGACACTTACCAGTACGTCGTGGGCGAAGCACCCGAGTTCATCTCGGCGACGTTTGACGTTCAAGTTCTGGCTAACCTGCGCGTCAACCTCGTCGTAATCGCCGATGCCGCCGGTCAGCTGGTCTATGGCGCCGCTGCCGCGCCAGGCGCTCGGGAGTTGACGGCGGTGCCTGTTGCGCTTGCCAATCAACTGATCGCCCAGAACGCCAATTCACAGGGCGGCCAGACGGGTATGTTGTTGTTGCCGGACGGTGTCTTGTTCATGGCCGCCCAGCCCATTCTCACCAGCCAGGGGCAGGGACCGGCCCACGGCACATTGATCTTTGGACGCTATTTTGATGACGCCGAGCAGGCCCGATTGGAGCGGCTGCTTCACCTTAGCGTAAAGTGGCAGCGGGCCGATGAGCCGTCGGTCGTGAACGTTGTCGCCAACTTGCCGCTGGCGATGACGCCAGCCGTCGAGGTGGTCAGCAACGACTCCCTCAGCGGACGGGCGTGGCTGCCGGCGGTCGACGGCCAGCCGGCGCTGGCGCTTGAAGTGGACACGTCGCGGCCGATCTTTCGTCAGGGGCAAACGGGGCTGGCCTACTTCATCGGGTTGTTGGCTTTGTTCGGGTCGTTGTCATCGGGCGTGTTGTTTGTGGTGATCGATCGCTGGTTGACTTCGCGCCATAACCAGCAGGCAAGCGAATCGCGCTTGCAGACCGTTGTGGCCGCGGCCCCCATCTTCTTGTTTGCCACCGATGCGGCGGGCGTGGTCACCCTGTTGCGCGGCCGGGGCCTTGACTCGATGAAGCCGATTGATCCGAATCGCTTCGTGGGCCGATCGGTGTTTGATGCGGCCAGTCCGCTGCCGCCGCTGATTCGCGCCGACATCCAGCGGGCATTGGCGGGCGAAACGTTTACCAGCACGCTCGAAGCGGTCGGCCTGGCCTTTGAGATGTGGTATTCAGCCCATCGGGATGAGCAGGGGCGCATCACCGACGTGATTGGCGTCGGCACGAATGTCACCGAACGCAAAGCCATGGAGATGATGTGGAAGCGCTATGCGTTCATCGTCAATACGTCCAAAGAATTCATGACGTTAATTGATCAGTCGCGGACCTATGTCGCCGTCAATGACGCCTACTGCAAAGCGCACGACAAGGTGCGGACGGAGATCGTAGGCAAAACATTGGCCGAAGTGTGGGGGCAGGACCGCTATGCCGCGCACATTCGGGACAATCTGGAGCGTTGTTTTGCGGGTCAAGAAGTGCACTATCAAGCCTGGTTTGAGTTTGCCGCGCTGGGGGCACGCTATCTGGACGTGGCCTATTATCCCTATTTTGAAGGGGGCAGCGTCACGCATGTCGTGGTCGTCTCGCATGACGATACCGAACACCGCCGGGCGGCCGAAGCGCTGGACAGCGAACGCCGCCTGTTACGCACGGTCATCGACAACGTGCCCGATCAGATTTTTGTGCGCGATTGGGCCGGTCGTTTTGTGCTGAGCAATCGCAGTGACGCCCAGGCGATGGGTGTGCCCGATCCCGATCAACTGCTGGGCAAGAGCGATACCGATTTCTATCCACCCGAGCTGGCAGCCCGCTACCAGGCGGATAACCGGCAGGTCATGGAATCAGGCCAGCCGCTGATCAATCGCGAGGAACCGTCGGCTGTGCAGGCGGGCGGGATTCAACGCTGGATTCTGACGACCAAGGTGCCGCTGCGCGACGGTCAGGGGCAGGTGATCGGTGTGGTGGGCATCGCCCGGGACATCACCCAGCGCAAGCAGGCCGAAGAACTTTTGCGCCAGCAAAGCGAGCAGATCCGGTTGTTGTATGAGGCCAGTCAGCGCCTCAATCGCACGCTTGATCTGACCGAAATCTATCAGGCGATTTGCGACTTCATCTCGGTGATTGCCCCAAATGACAACCTGGTGGTGTCCAGTTTTGATCCCGACCGGCAGTTGATTATTTGTCGCGCCTTCTGGATGGACAACAACTGGCTGGATGTCAGTCACTTCCCGCCGATCCCGCTGGAAGCCGAAGGCAAGGGCACGCAAAGTCTGGTCATCCGCACGGGACAGGCCCGGCTGATCGGTGATTATCAGGCGCTGCAGCGAACGGCGCAGAGCATCTACTACGTCAACGAGCAGACCAATGAAGTGGTGACCGAAGTCCCGCCGGATGAAGACGTGGCGCGTTCGGCGTTGATCGTGCCGCTGAAAATCGGCGACCAGGTGAACGGCGTGCTGCAAGTGATCAGTTATCGCCTGAATGCTTACACCGAAAACCAGTTAAAACTGCTGGAAGCGCTGGCGCTGCACATCGCATCGGCCGAGAAGAACGCCTTGTTGTACGCGCAGGTGCAAACAGAATTGATCGAGCGCAGGCGAACCGAAGAGGCGTTGCAAACCGCGCATGCACAGAATCAGCAGTTGCTCACGTCCATCTCGTCGATCTTGATCAGTGTCGGCCCGGATGATAGCATCACCCACTGGAACGAACCGGCGGCCGCGGCTTTTGGCATCGACGCCGCGCACACCATTGGCCGCCCCTTTGCCGACTGCTGCATCCCCTGGGACACCGCGGCCGTGGCCCAGTGTGCGGCCGTCGTTCGCCGTGAAAATCGTCCCGGCCAGTTGGGGGGCATGCGCTACAAGCGGCCGGACGGCAAGGACGGTTTCCTGAACATCACGCTCAGTCCGTTTGTCGGCGACGAATCCGATCGGCCTGGCTTCCTGCTGCTGGCGGAAGAGATCACCGAATATAAACTCATGGAATTGCAGTTGGTGCAGGCTCAGAAACTAGAGGCCATCGGCCAGTTGGCGGCGGGCATCGCCCACGAGATTAACACGCCCATTCAATATGTGGGCGACAACACGCGCTTTCTGCAAGAGTCGTTTTTTGAGATGGTGTCGCTGCTCGATAAATATCACGGGCTGGTGAAGACGGCCAAAGGTGGCGCGCTGGCGTGTGAGCAGTTGAGTGACGTGGAACGGGCCGAGACTGAGATCGATCTGGACTATCTGACCCGTGAAATTCCCAAAGCGATTTATGAATCGCTGGGCGGCCTGGCGCGCGTCGCCGAAATTGTGCGAGCCATGCGCGAATTCTCGCACCCGGACATCGGCGAAAAAGTCGCGACGAATTTGAACAAGGCCATCGAAAACACCATCACGGTCGCGCGCCACGAGTGGAAATATGTGGCCGAGATGCAGACCGATCCGGAGGCCGACTTTCCGCGCGTTCCCTGACTGCCGGGCCA
>JAGOBP010000347.1 GCA_017999195.1 Thermoflexales bacterium | reverse complement strand
GGCCCTAGCAGCCCGCTGATCGGGCAGTCCGTCACGATCGAGGGTGTGGTCGTCGGCGATTTCCAGGCCGCCACGCAGCAAAGCGGCTTCTATTTGCAAGACCCCGTCGGTGACGGCAACCCGGCCACCTCGGACGGTGTCTTTGTTTATTCCGGCAGCCCCGATGTCAACGTGGGCGAGATCGTGCGCGTCACCGGCACCGTCGTCGAATTCAACGAGCTCACCGAAATCAGCCCCGTGACCAACGTGCAAGTGTGCAGCAATGGCCAGCCGCTCGCGCCAATCGTGGTTGATTTGCCCGTCGCGGCCACCAATGATCAAGAGCGTTTTGAAGGCATGTACGTGACCGTCCCTGAAACGCTCACCGTCGATCAGAACTTCTTCCAGGGGCGTTACGGCCAGGTCACGCTATCCGCCGATGGGCGTATGTACAATCCCACCAACGGCAACGGCCTGGGCGACACTGCCGAACTGAACGCGCGCCGCATGCTGGTCTTGGACGACGGCTCGACGGCGCAAAATCCCAACCCCGTCCCTTACCTCGGCGTGGATAACACCCTGCGCGCGGGCGACATCGTCACCAATCTCACGGGCGTGATCGATTACGGCGCGATCAATAGCAATGCGGCCATCCGGCATTATCGTTTACAGCCGATTGGTCCGGTGACCATTTCACGCGCTCACCCGCGCACGGCCGCGCCCGAAGCCGTTGGCGGTTCGATTCGCGTCGCCAGTTTCAACGTGCTCAACTACTTCAACGGTGACGGCGCGGGCGGCGGTTTCCCCACGTCCCGTGGTGCCGATACGTATGCGGAATTCGTGCGCCAGCGCGACAAGATCATTCCCGCCATCGTGGCCCTGAATGCCGACGTCGTCGGCCTGATGGAAATCGAGAATGACGGCACGGGCACGCTTAGCGCGATTCAAGATTTGGTCAACGGCCTCAACGCGGCCACCAGCGCAGGCACGTATGCGTTTGTCACCGAACCCGCGCCCGGCAGCGATGCGATCAAGGTCGCGATGATTTATCAAACGGCGCGCGTTTCGCCGCAAGGCGCGCCGCTGAATCATCAAGTGATAACACATCCCGTTTACAATCCGCTGTTCGATCGGCCGCCGCTGGCCCAACGTTTCCGCACGCCGCAAGGCGAAGAGTTCTTCGTCATCGTCAATCACTTCAAGTCCAAAGGCAGTTGCCCTGCCAGCGGCGTGGATATTGATTTAGGACAAGGCTGCTGGAATGTGAAGCGCACAGCGCAAGCCAACGGTCTGGTCGATTGGATTACCACGTTGCAAGCCACCGACCCCGATGTGATCGTGATCGGCGACTTGAATGCCTATGGCGCAGAGGACCCGATCAATGCGTTGGTGTCCGGTGGGCTGGTCAATCAAGCCTTGCATGTGACTGCAGCGCAGCGCTATTCGTATGTTTTCGATGGGCAGGCGGGCTATCTGGATCAAGCGTTGACGACGAGCAGTCTTGATCCGCACATCACGGGCGTAACCTACTGGCACATCAATGCCGACGAACCCAGCGTCATCGATTACGACCAGGACTTCAATCCGCCGGGGTTGTATACGCCCACGCCCTATCGCGCTTCCGATCATGATCCGGTGTTGATCGGCCTGGAGTTTGGCACGGTAATGCCCGCCAATGTGAGCGCGAGTTTCAGCGCGAACACTTCGAGCATGAAGCCGGGCGAAGTCATCACGTTTACGTTTACGCTGACCAACAGCGGTGGCTTAAGCGCGACTGTCTGGCTGACGCCCACGCTGGATGCGCGCTACTTCACGTTGAGCGACGCGCTGGACTTTACGCCGAGTCTGACGTGGACGGGCGTCTTATCGGGCAGCGCTGGCCGATCGGTGCAGTATGCCGCGCGCGTGAACGACCTGGGGCAATTGCCCGTCGGCGCGGCTACACTCGATAACGCGGCCTTGTGGGCAGTTGATGTACAGGCCGCCAGCACGTTGACTGCGCCGACAACGATTCACGTTTACGGCGTCTATCTGCCGTTGATCAGTAACTAAACCCATCAAAGTGAGGTAAGGCAATGAAGCGAAGTCTGTCCATTCTTATCAGCAGTGCGCTGGTCCTGGCGGCGCTGCTGGGCGCGTGGTTGGTGTTGCAGCCGCGCGCGTTAGCCGCGCCGTTGATGCCGCCGTCGGCCCCGCAGGCCACGGCCCTGAGTGTGTATCCGTCGTCGATTCCGGCCGATACCACTGACGGCAATTGCGCCACCGGCACGCCGTATGCGGTGTTTATGTCGGCCACCGGGCTGGATGCCGGTTTGTCGTATGTCATCAAGGGCTATCACTATCGCACGGCGGATACCAATAACAAAGGCTGTTTCTGGAATTGGCAGACCGCGTCGTGGGTGGCGATTGATAACACCTATAACGGCCTGCCCACGATCAGCGGCGTGACCGAGTGGTCGGGGTGGCTGTATCTGAAGGCGGTGGTGGGCCATGCCGGTACTGCCGATATGAAGTTGCGCGTGCGCGTGCGCACGGGTGCGACGAACAGCGATGCGACCGTGACGCCGGTGCCGATGGATATGACCACGGCGGGCGGCTGGATTGCGGGCCACGCGCATGAGGTCAGCGGCGTGCCGCTGGCGGGTGGGCCGGTCATCATTCGTAACGGCGGCGGCGCCATTGTCGGCGTGTATGCGGCCGAGGACAATACCGTGGCCGAAGGCTATACGACGGGCGATACCGGCTTCTATCAAGTGGCCGCGCCGATCGGAACCGGGCTGACCGCCGAGGTGTGGAACAATGGCGTGCTCACCGGCACGGCGAAGACGGACATCACGGTTCAGGCGAATACGGTTACGCCCAACACCGACATCAACGTGCTGGATGTTACACCGCCGGGGGTCTCTGCCACCGTGCCAATCTCAACCGCGACCGGGGTCAGTCCGTACTTGCCGTTGAGCGCGACCTTCAGCGAAGCGCTTGATCCGGCGACAGTGACGGATGCGACGTTTACACTGGATGGCCCGCAAGGCAATGTGCCGGGCACGGTGACGTATGCAGGCGCGACGCGCACGGCCACGTTTGCTTTGCAAGGTTCGCTGGCGGCGCAGACGTCCTACACGGCCACGCTCTCGACCAGCATTAAGGACCTGGCAGGCAATACCTTAGTTGTCCCTTACGTCTGGAGTTTTACCACGGGCGACGGCGACTCTATTTCGCCGACGATTGCTTCGCGCTTGCCCGCAAGCAATGCCATCAGCGTGCCGTTGAATAGCCGCCTTGTCATCACGTTCAGCGAAGACCTGAAGCCCAGCACCGTCATAGCGGGTAACTTCATGCTTGTCGGGCCGCAGGGGGCGATCGGGTGGAGTGCTTTTACGTATGATGCAGTGGCCTTCAAAGTGACGGCTACACCCATCGTGCTGCTGCCGACATCGCGCTATACCATGACCGTGGACAACGTCACCGATTGGGCGGGCAACGGCCTATCGGGTGTGAAGACGTGGTCGTTTACGACGGATGCCGAGCCGGTGCTGACCGCCTATCACGGCGACTTGCACAATCACACCTCGTATTCAGACGGTTCGTTGACGGCGGCCACGGCGTATGCCACCGGCCGGGCCAACGGCTTTGACTTCATGGCCGTGACGGATCACTCGTATGCGGTGGATGACGGCGAATGGGCGGACATGCTGGCCGCGTCCATCTCGGCCACGGTGCCCGGTGAATTTGTGGCGCTGCGCGGCGTGGAATATACGCAAGGCGCAGAAGGTCACATCAACGTCATCAACACGGTGCGACATGCGGTGCGGACCAACACTGGCTGCGCTTTCTGCGACTACACGCCCAACCTTGAAAAAGGCCAGACGGTGGACGGCTTCTACAACTGGCTGTCCATTACGGGCACAGTGGGCCTGAACGGTGAAGCCACGATCGCACAGTTCAACCATCCGGGCTGGATCAACTTCAACGACTGGACCTTCCATCCCGAAGTGTCCGCCACGATGAAGTTGGAAGAAGTGGGCAACGGCAGCGGCACGTCCTATGCCTTCAGCGAAGATGAATACATCCGCTCGCTGGACTACGGCTGGAAAGTGGGCGCGACCAACAACGCCGATACGCATTCGCCGTACTGGGGCAGCAACACCCCGCATCGCACGGGCACGTGGCTGCCCGCGCTGACCAAGGCCGATCTGCTGGATGCGCTGGAAGCCCGCCGCACCTTTGCCACCGAAGACAAGACCTATGAATTGAAGTTCAAGGGCAACGGGGCGTGGATGGGCAGCGAAATTCCCAACACCGGCTCGGTGCTGTTTGACGTGGCCGGTTTTGATCCCGATAACGAAGGCAGCGCCCTGGTCCAGTTGATTTCGTTTGGGGGCGCAGTGATTACTCAAACGAACACCACCTCAACGTTTAGCTGGCAGCCGATTGTGCCGGTGGCGCCCGGCGTGCATTACTTCTACGTCAAGGTCACGCAGGCCGACGGCGACCGCATTGTGTCGTCGCCCATCTGGACGCAGGGGGCGGTCAACGTCGCGCTGACGGACCTCGCGGTTGAGCCGACCATCGCCACGATCTACAATCCCAGTTTGATCACGGCGCGCGTCAGCAATCGCGAAGCGCAAACCCGGACCGTGACGGTCACCTTCAGCATCAACAACGTCGATCAAGCGTCGTTGTCGGCGGCCGTGCCGCCGTGTGTCACCGGCCCGTGCGTCGACGGCTTTGCCAGCATTACGTGGCAGCCGGCCATCACCGGCCCGGTTACCATTACGGCGCGGATTACGGGCACGCCGCTGGGCGATAACCCCGACGACGATGCGCGCACCACGTACATGACGGCGACCGATGAAAAAGTGCCGCTGGTGTTGATCGATGCGGGGCATGGCAATATTGCCTCGACGCCGCGCGACGTGCGCACTTTTGTAAACGATCTGACCGCGCATGGTTACAATGTGCTGCTGAACCTGGATGCCATTACGGCCAGCGATCTCAACACTGAGACGGTCAAACTGCTAATCATCAACGCCTACGGTCCCACTCAAATGG
>JAGOBP010000346.1 GCA_017999195.1 Thermoflexales bacterium | reverse complement strand
CCGATTCGGAAACGAGCAATGATCTCAATCCGGCGGCGGTGAAAATCCAGTCGAGCGTACTCGTTAGTAATATCATCACCATCACTGGCACGGCCACGGCCAGCGGCCTCTTCACTTCCGTGAAAGTAGACGCCTATGAGATTAGTCCCGACTCAAATGGTCACCTAGGTCTGGGTTACATCGGCAGTTCGCCCGTCAGCATCACCGGAACGTGGGTGATCACCAACGCCGATCGTTTTCTAGACACATCGTGTGTGGCCGTCATTCAGACGACAACCAGCACCTTGCTGGGGGTAACGCGCAATTCGACGGAGCCTAGCTACACCAACTGCCGCAATTTGCTGCCCATCATCCGGCAGTGATCGGCCGGTCAACCAGAAGCGATGGCGCGTTTCGCGGATGGGGGCTGGTTACTCGCGCGCGTCATCAGATCACGGCGTCGCTGCCGAAAATAGTTGCGCGGGCCAACCAGCATGGTTGGCCCGCGTTTTGTTCTTGCGTCTAACGGTCGCGTCTGAAGGCTACGCGACGGTATGGATCAATTCTGACCCCTGAGATTTGGGTCTATTACCCGGTTACACCAGTTGCGGTTCTTGGGCCGGGCGGCCATTGCGGCGGACCAGGAGCATAATGCTCAGGATCAGGATTTGACCCAGGATCATGCCAGCTACTTCCGGCCAGCGGGCCGAGCCTTCCACGGCCAGGCCGCGCCAGTTGAGCAGGCCGTTGACCGCAGTGCCGATCTCGGTTAGGTGGTTGGTCATCCATGCGGCGCCTGCCAGGGCGGCCACGGTGAACGGCACAGCCAGAGCGAGGGTGAATCCGACGGCTAAGAATTGTACTTTGCGCATGATACCCTCCTGACTATTTTGAATGGTGAAAATGACCGCTGTTTCTGCTTATAGAGTAGCACGCTTGATTGCGACTGTCGATTGGCAAAGGAGAGTATTTTTAGGGTGGGCAACACCCATCGGAGGTGGGTAGGTGCGATCGGGTAGTGTACCCATGCGCGTGTGGGTAATCACTCCACCGCAGTTTGTCAGCCGCGCGCCCAGCCTTTGACTATAATGGCCTTTGTGCTAAACTATGCTAATCTTCTTTATTCGCGCGGCCTCCCCAATCCCGCGCGAAAGTCGATTTTTGTAGTGTGATGATTGTCACAGTTCACCATGACGAATACCACTAATCGAAACTGGTAAATAGGCCACAATATGAGAACTGGGTTAAACACCCCATGATGTATGGGGTGGTTGCCCTACCCGATTAGTGGACTTGTCTATCTTATGAAACGCGCTATGAATTGGTTGCACGTCATCAGGAGGTGAAGTCGCCCGCAAAACATCCAACCTTGACTTGACTGCATCTATTGAAATTGACACCACATCACTGAGGAGGAAGGACATGTCGAAGAAGTATCTGGTAGCAATGACATTGCTGCTCATGTTGGTTTTGGCTGCGTGTGCGTCGCCTACGCCCGCGCCGACCCAAGCGCCCGCTCAACCGCCGACCAAGGCGCCGGAGCCGACCGCGGTTCCGCAGCCGACCGCCGTGCCGGAGCCGACCAAGGTTCCGCTGAATGTGCCGTTTGAAGCCCAGTGGGTCTCTTCGCCGCACAATGACAAGACGGCAATGGCGTTCAATGATTGGAATGATGCTGATCCCAAGGAAGTGCCGGCCAGCTGCGCCACCTGTCACACCACCACCGGCTATCAAGACTTCCTGGGTGCGGATGGTTCAGCGGCCGGCAAGGTCGACAAGAACCAGCCCATCGGCCAGACGATTGAGTGCGTGGCCTGCCACAATGAGACAGCTTCAACGTTAACCTCTGTCGCGTTCCCCGGTAAAGATCCCGAGGGCAATCCTTTGGTTGCGCATAACGTCGGCGATTCTGGCCGCTGCATGGTCTGCCATCAGGGCCGCGCCTCCAAGGCGACGGTCGATGCCCGGATCGAGCAGTTCAAGATCACCGATCTGGATGCCGTCGTCGCCCCGATCAAGGACGACAAGGGCAACAATGTGAACTTTGGCTTCATCAACATCCACTACTTTGCGGCGGCCGCCACGCTGTATGGCACCGAAGTGAAGGGTGGCTATGAATATGAAGGCAAGGCCTACGACGCCAAGAACCAGCACGTGACCGGCTACGCCGAATGCGCCGCCTGCCACAGCCCGCACACGCTGGAAGTCAAGGTTGAGAAGTGCGCCGAGTGCCATGAAGGCGTCAAGGCCGTTGAGGACCTGAAGAACGTCCGCATGGTCAGCTCTAGCCCCGACTATGACGGCGACGGCGACGTGAAGGAAGGCATGGCCTTTGAAATTGAAGGTCTGCAAACCGTCTTGCTGGCTGAAATCCAGAAGTACGCCAAGGATAAAGCGGGCGCGGGCATCGTCTATGATGCGGCCACCTATCCCTACTTCCTGCTGGATGCCAATAACGACGGCGCTGGCGACAAGAATGACAAGGGTGCGGTAGTCGCTTTCAACAAGTGGACGGCCCGTCTGCTGAAGGCTGCCTACAACTACCAAGTTTCCATCAAAGATCCGGGCGCGTTTGCGCACGGCAACAAGTACATCGTCCAGTTGGTCTACGACTCGATCGAAGACCTGGGCGGCGATGTTAGTAAGTTCGCCCGCACCGACGCCGGCCACTTCGCGGGCGACACCATGCCGTTCCGCGATTGGGACGGTGAAGAATATACCGTGCCGTATCGCTGCGCCAAGTGCCACAGCGCCGATGGTCTGCCCACGTTCGTGAAGAACGGCGGCACCATGGTCGTCAGCGGCAGCGGCACCACGTTGCCGACGGGCATCGGCTCCATGCCGTCCGCCAATGGCTTCATGTGCGTGACCTGCCACAACGCCGAGAAGTTCCCCGAACTGCAAGCGATTGCGTCGGTGACCTTCCCCAGCGGCAAGACCGTGTCCTTTGGCAAGGATGCCGATGGCAAGCTCGTGGCTGACAATTCCAATCTGTGTATCTCCTGCCACCAAGGCCGCGAGTCCACCCTCAGCATGAACAATGCGCTGAAGGGCAAGGATGAGGACACCGCCGACAAGGCGATCAGCTTCAAGAACATCCACTACCTGGGTGCAGGCGCGACGCTGTTCGGCAATGAAGCGCAAGGTGCCTATCAGTACACGGGCAAGGACTATGTTGGTTTGAACGCGCACCCGGTCAACAAGTGCACGGACTGCCACGAAGTCCACGCGCTCTCCGTCAAGGAAGACACTTGCGCGGCCTGCCACAAGGACGCCAAGACGGTTGCTGACATCCGGGCGCCAGGCGACACCACCGACTACGATGGTGACGGCAATGCGACCGAAGGTACCGAAGGCGAAGTTGCGACCATGGCCGAGGCGCTGTATGCGGAAATCCAGAAGTACGCCGAGACCAAGGCTGGCACGCCCATCGTGTATGACGGCCACACCAACCCGTACTTCTTCGTGGACGCCAACAAAGACGGCAAGATCGACAAGGACGACAAGGGCGCGAACATTCGCTATAACGCCTGGACGCCGCGTCTGCTGAAGGCCGCCTTCAACTATCAATACGTCCAGAAGGATCCGGGCGCGTTCGTTCACAATCCCAAGTACGTGTTCCAGTTCGTGTATGACTCGCTTGCGGATTTGGGCGCCGATGTGAAGGGCATGACCCGCCCCGCAGTTGCCAAGTAATAACCAGTAACGCAGTTTAGTACAAAAAACCGGACACCCTAGGGTGTCCGGTTTTTTTGTGTACAGTTTAGGCCGCGTTTTAGTCTGGCCACAACGTGCGTGCCAACTCGATGATATGTTGGCGTTGATCGGCGCTCAACTCAAGTTCAGGCGAATTGGCTGACGTCGTGTCACGATTCTCTATAATCAACACCGTAGCCGCTTCGTCCAACGTATGCGTGTGCCATGCGCCGCGCTTGACGTTGTACAACTTCAACGGCTGCATATCCTGCGCGTGAATCGCCCCCACGGCTTCGTCGCCCTCGCCGAGGAACAGAAGGCAGCGCCCGCTGAGCAGGACAAACACCTCGTCGGTTTCGTTGTGTCGCTGCATCTTGCCCAAGTTCTCCGGTAGCAGTTCGTCAATGTAGCGCAGCATCGCCACACGCCATTGACCGTAATCGATCAAGGGCCGATAGCCTTCGCCAGTGTAGTCGCTGATTTCAAGTAAAGTCGTATTCATGATTTGGCCGTAAGTGACACTTCAAGCGTGTGCGATTGAGCGGTATTCAACAGTTCGATCGTGCTTCGCGCGATCACGATGGTTCCAGCACGGCGTTCGAAAGCTATTTCTGCGCCATCGAGGGTGACGCGCTCGATCTGATAGAGATCGTGATCCAGTCCTGATGGGTTGTGATAAACGATCGTGAGTGAGCGACCCGCAAATAAGGTGCTGACACTGGCGCGGCCCGCTGCATCAAACTGCGCAGGCACGAGTTTGGGCGACAACATCAGATCACCCAACGCACCTTTCACACCGAAGACTTCGGTGACCAGCGTCAGCAAGTACCAACTCGCTGCGCCGGTCAAATACGGATACAGGCCGCGGCCGCGCGGGCTGACATATTCGGGCAGGCCGGGATACATGCGGCTGACCGAAAAATTCTGGCAGTGTTGATACAGTTCATTCAAGACGCGGTGACCTTCGTCGATCAGGCCGCGCCGATACAAGGCATTGGCATACATCACGGCCATGTGGCTGAACATCGCGCCGTTCTCTTTGTGGCCGAACGCAAAGCCGAAGCAGCGTCCCAGATTCAACAGCACCTCGCCAAAGTCCGTATTGAGCCGATAACCGCCCACGCGCGCGTCATACAAATACCGATCGGCCGCCCGCGCGATGAGGCGGGCTTGTTCGTCGCTGGCGACGCCGCTCATCAACGTAAAGACTTGGCCCGTCAACGTCATCCGCACGCCCTGCGCGTGATCGCCTTCCACGCGCTGACCGTCGTTATCGTAATAGCCGTTGAACCACGCATACCCATCGTGATTGGTGATCCACTCTTGCGCGCGCAAATGCTTGAACAACCACTCCGCC
>JAGOBP010000345.1 GCA_017999195.1 Thermoflexales bacterium | reverse complement strand
AATTTATAGGGCAATGCAAAGCCAATGACGGCCACCACACTGGCAACGATAGCCGCGCCTGTGCTGGCGCGATCTTTCAAACGCGGCACGACCAGCGCGATAAACGTCAAGGCCAACGTGAAGTCGAGTCCCCAACTATCGGGAATTAACTGCCCGACTTGAATGCCAATCAACGTGCTGATCTGCCATGACGACCACAAGGTCAGGCCCGTGCCAAAGTAGTACCAGTGCTTGTTGGACGACAGCGCCGCTTCAGGCCGCGCGTAGCGCGCAATCGTCACCGCATACGCCTCATCGGTCAACAAGTACGCCAGCAGCCACTTCCAACGCGCAGGCAAGTGCCCGATATAGGGCGCGACCGATGCGCTGTACAACATATGTCGCAAGTTCACGACGAACGTCGTCAGCACAATGACGACCACAGGCGAACCGCCTGCGATCAACGGTGTGCCGATCAATTGCGACGAGCCTGCAAACACAATGAACGACATCGCCTGGGCCACGTCGGCTGGCAAGCCCGCCTTCAGCGCCAGCACGCCATAAATCATGCCGTAGGGCATCACACCCAACAGCAGCGGCAGTTCGCCCTTGATTCCAGCGAGAAATTCAGCACGAGGTGAAGTCATTTCGCTTGCGAATACTCGGCCGGTGCGAAGAACACCAGCACGATCAAATCATCTTCGATCGAATGAAAACGATGCTCGACGTTGGCCGCCACAAACACGATCGAGCCTGGCCCAACCGATCGGTCTTCGTCACCCACTCGGATCAGCGCGCGACCGCTGACCACATAGTACACTTCATCTTCAGTATGTGGACTTTGCAAATCGACGCCGCCCGCGGGCAGCACATACACGCCCATACTCAGCGACGGCTGTCGCAAGAATTCATGGTAACGCTGGCCCGACTTCGCTTGCGCATCCAACAGCGGCAACAGTTCAAATGCGTCCATCATCCCTCACTTGGCAACCGGCGCGATGTTGGCCGCTGGTTTCGCCCCGATTTTCAGATTCACCACCACGATACCCGCCACCACCAGCAGCGACCCGATCGCCATGTTCCAGTCCGGCACTTCATTCAAGAAGATGATGCCCAGAAACACGCCGACCACCGGAAACACATACGTTACCAGCGAAGCACGCGTCGGCCCCCAAGCATTGTTGAGCCAGAAGAACAACAGATATGCCGCGCACAGCCCCAGCAGGCCCAGCCACACCAAGGCTAGCCATGTGATCGGCAAGGTGGGCAGCCCGATCGGCCGTTCCACAATCGGCGTGATCACACTCATCAGGATCGCGCCGAAAATCAGAATCATGCCGGACTGAATGACGGGATTGGTGCCGCGCAGAAAACGTCGCGAAAAAACCAGTGCCACCGAGTAACTGACTGCCGCGCCCAATACCGCCAGCTGCCCCAGCACATCGACCTGCGCCTGTGACGGATCGAAGTCGCGCGCCACCAAAATAATCACGCCGACGAAACCCACGATCAGTCCGGCAATTTTCGGCAGCGTAATCTTCTCATCGTGCAGCGCAAAGTGCGCGATGACGATGATGAACAACGGCTGCGCACCGTTGAGAATCGCGGCCAGGCTGGAATCGATCTTCGTTTCGCCCCACGTGATCAACAGAAAGGGCAGCACCAGATTGAACACGCCCATAAACGCAAACTTCAACCAGGTGGCGCGGTCGCGCGGCAGCGACATTTTCTTCCAGCGCAGCACCACTAACAACCCGCTCAAGCCAAACAAGATGCGGATCAGCACCAGCACAAACGGATGCACATCCGCCACCGCGATCTTGATCCACAGAAACGACGAGCCCCAGATCAAGCCCAGTAATGCAAACACACCCCACTCTTTGAGTCGCATAACCGTCCCCCTAAACAGATGCACGGCCCACGTGGACCGCGCATCTAAGCACCGATTATAAAGCTGAACGCGTCGTGTTAGTGCGGCAATTGCGCGCCTTCCAATTGCAGCAACCACGCCTTCGTCTGAATGCCCCCGCCGCCCGAATAGCCGTGCAGCGATCCATCCGAGCCGAGCACGCGATGACACGGAATCACGATCGGCACGGGATTGTGCCCCAACGCTTGACCTACGGCGCGAGAAGCCTGTGGCCGCCCGATCGCTTTAGCAACGTCCCCATAGGTCAACCATTTGCCGCGCGGAATATTGCTCGCCGCCGTCAACACTTGCCGTTGAAACGCCGTCATCGTCGTCATATCCAACGGCAAATCAAAGGCCATGCGTTTGCCATCGAGATACTCACGCACTTGCTTCATCACCTCGGCGCACTCTTCGCGCGATCGCACCAGCGTCGCCTTCGTGCGGCGCTGCACCCGCTCGACAAAGTTACGCTCGCCCAAGCCAAAATCCAGCGCAATCAAACCACGCTCGCTCACCGCCACATACAACTCACCCACGCGTGAATGTGACACCACATCGTAATACACCGTTCGCCCCCTCGCCCGATTAAGCGCCTGTCGCAATTTCGCCTGTGCCTGCTTCGTCGCCGCCGCGCTCGGCCCTTTGGCATAGACCGCATCGAGCGCCTGCACCATCTCATCTCGTTCGTCCATCACCCACCTCGTGCTTCCATTCGTTGCATTCGCTGCATTCGATTTATTCGTTGATTCGAGATCATTCGTTGACACCGAACTGTGCGCGCAACTTCTTCAACGCCTGATACACATTCGCCCGCGCGGCCTCTTCGGTGCAATCCAACGCCGCTGCGATGACATCGTAGCCCAACGCTTGATACTGTCGCATGATCAAGGCCGCGCGTTGTTGATGGGGCAGTGCTTCGACGGCGCGCGTCACCGCCTCGATCGTTTCGCGGCGCACCACCCGATCGAGCGGTGCAGCCCGCTCGGACTGCAACTCCGGGTCGAGATCAAGCGTGCGCGCCGTGATCCGTCCGCGCTGTTTTGCCTGTGTGCGTGCGGTGTTCGTCGCGATCTTGTATAGCCACGCCCGATAATTCGAGTCCGTCTTCACGCGCGAAAACGATCGATACGCGCGCAAAAATGTTTCCTGTAAACAGTCCTCGGCATCGGCGGTGTCGCGCAACAACCGCCACACATAAGCGAAGATTTCGCCGCTGTGCGCCTCTACTAACGCTTCAAACTCCATGCTTCTTGCTCCGCTTGATTTGTCTAACCTATATAACCACGCTCAAGCGATTTTGTGAAACGCCTGGAAAAATCAGCGATTTACACTGAGGCGGCTCATCCTTGCGCCAGTCGTTTGCGCCACGACCCCGTGACCCAGCCCTCGGCGCGGCGTTCTTCGCGGCGGCGCTGCTGCTCGATGATCTCCTGCACATGGCCGACCTTTTCTTCAATCGCGGCTTCCAGCCACAAGCGGCCTTTTTCGGCGGTGGCCTGTGTACCCGCGCCATACGCCCCGCTGATCGTGTCGTCCGTCCACGGCGGGTTCGCAATCAGCGCGCCGCCTTCGATCCAGTCCATATAGTAATTGGGCGTCGCCGTGAAATCGACTTCGTCGACGGCGCGGGCCATGTTCACCAGATCGGATCGCAGATGCAAAATGTAACTCGTCTCCAGTTCGCAGGCATGACCCATGCCGCCGATGGCCGAGGTCCGAATGGCGTCAAGTGGATCGTTGGTGGTGTGCAAAAACGAGGTTGCCACAAACATATCCGGCCACAAATCGCCGCAGAATTTGGTGACATTCACGAGAAAACTGTGATTGCCGCCATGCCCATTGATCAGATACGCCATCTTCAAACCGCGCTCGCGCAGTTGACCCACCACCGCCACAAAGAAATCCTCCCACGCGCGCGGCTCGATGGTCAACGTGCCGGGATATTGGCGGCGATGCATGCTCACGCCATACGGCCAGGTGGGCAAACGCAGAATCGTGTCGGGCAACTTTGCTGCGACGCCGCGCGCAATCGCCCCGATGATCAACGTGTCGGTGCTGAGCGGCAAGTGAAAAGCATGTTGCTCCGTGTGGCCGGTGGGAATCAGCGCGACTTGATCCGAGCGAACGGCGTAAGGCTGATTCGCTGATTCGCTGATTCGCTGACTCGCAATCGTGGCAAAGCCTTGCGGTCCGTAGCCGTTGATCACATGCACATTGGTGAAGCCATCTTCATGCAGCGTGGCGATGAGCGATTGAATTACGCGCTTGAACACCTTCGGATCAACTTCAAGCGAGCTGCCGCGAAAACCATAAGGAATTGCCGGAAAGACACACACTCGATCGAGTGGAGAAACCGATCGAGTTTTGACCTGCACCCGATGGAGGATCGTGTCCCAATCGTAAGCGCTTGTTTCACCGAGCGGAATCAACAGCGGAATGTCGCGGGGCAATGCTTCAACTTCAGGGAAGGTTAGGTCTTCGTATGAAATGATGGTCGTCATTGTTCTCGGGTAGGGGCGAGTCTTGCACTCGCCCCGTTGGGCGACGGCGAGGGTCGCCCCTACAATGTGATGGGCACAAATTCACCTGTGCACGGATTGCCATAGCAATACCACAGCGTGCGCGCCGTGAGGTCGATCACGTAGGCGCTGATGGTCACAGTCTGATCGCGCACCGGCACATCTTCGGCGTGGGCGCAAATGCTATAGGGCGCGTTGTTGTGATCAGAGATGATAGCCTGAACGCCGCCGCGATCGATCGGGCCGCGAGCCAACGCCTGTTTCGCCAGGCGGGCCGCTCGGTTGACGCGCAGGTTCGCGCCGATGATGTCGTCCACTTCGTGATCGCGCAGCCGGGGCGACAGATAATTGTTGGCGTGTGTCAGATAACCATCGTGCGCGTACAGCAAATCGCAGTGTTTGGCGGTCGTTTCGATGTTGTAGAGTTCGCCGCTGTCGTCGGCCAGCACGTGATTGTAACCGGCGGCGCGGCGTGAATGTAGGGCGCGTTCGATGGCGATGCCGAGACGCGGCGCGGCTAGTACGTGCCGCCCGATAAACACGCGCGGCAAACCAACGCGTGCATCGTTAGGATAAACGGTGTTGATGCACTGCGCCAGACCGCTGGCATTGAAACCGATGTTGGGCAGCAAGCCGCCATACACGGG
>JAGOBP010000344.1 GCA_017999195.1 Thermoflexales bacterium | reverse complement strand
CCACCACTTCATCGGCGTTGGCCCGGCCGCAGGTGTGCGCAAACACGTCGTTAACGGCCAGGAAGCGGCCTTCGGCATCTTTCAGCCACATCATAAACGGCGAATTATCCATGATGGCGCGCAAATAGGCCGCGCGCTCGCGCAGGATCTCTTGATCGCGCTTGGCCGAGGTGATGTCACGGCCCACGGCTTGAATCTCAATGGTGAAGCCGGAGGCGTCTTTAATGGCGTAGTCTTCCCAGGCCAGCCAGCGCCAGCCGTGCGCCGTCAGGGCACGCTGCTCCACGTAGATGCGGTACGGCGGTTCGTCCAGCCCCTTCATCGCGGCCAGGGTGGCGGCCAGATCATCGGGATGCACCAGCGGCGTAAACGTCTGGCCGATCAATTCGGCGCGCGTCTTGCCGAAGACCGTGCAGTACACATCGTTGACAAAAGTAAAGCGGCCCTGCGCATCGACGCGCACGATCAAGTCGCGCTGCGATTCGATCAGGCCGCGATAGCGCGCTTCACTGTCGCGCAAGTCGGCTTCAGTGCGCAGGCGATTGCTCACATCCCGCACGATGGCGGTGTACCACATCTGCCCGGCGACGCGGCTGGTGGAGATGGAGACCTCGATGGGCACTTCGCGGCCCGATTGGTGGCGGCCAAACACAGTGCGCCGATCGGCCATGGTGCGCGACATGGAGGGTCCGGCCGCCAGCGCTTGCAGCTGTCCCCGATGCAGATCGCCTTTGGCCGGTGACAACAACCGATCGAGTGGCTGCCCCAGGATGGCGGCGGCATCATAGCCAAAAATATGCTCGGCCGCAGTGTTGAAGACCTGGATGTGCTGCCGGGTATCAGCCATGATGATGGCATCCGGGGCGGCGTACAGCAGTTGACGCAATTGATCGAGCGACGGCGGCCCGGCCTGGATGATTTGATCAGTTGACATGACGTGTATCCTTCTGGGTGGGAAGTGTCACCAGTACCGTGGTGGGTCCGCCGACCCGGCTGTCGATGCTCAGGTCGCCCCCGTATAATTCCGCCAGCAAGCGCGCCAGCATCAGCCCCAGTCCGGCACCTTGCTGCTCGTAAGTCTTTCGTTCAAATTGTTGGTACGCGCCGATGTTGGCGATTTGCGCTGGTTTCAGCCCCCGACCCTGATCGGTGATGGCGAGGCGCACGTCCCCCGTCGGCAACATCTGACCAGCGACGCTGACGGGTGAGCCTTTGGGTGAAAACTTGCAGGCATTGTCCACCAGCTCCGCGACGATCTTGTCCAGGTGCTGGTTCAGCACGGGCACGTCATCAAGATCGTTCAGTGTGAGCTTCAAATCGGGCAAGCGCTGGGCGCTTGTGGCGGCGTTGAGCGCGGCGTTTTCAATGACGGTGCGGGTATTGGGCGTGTGAGCGGCGCGCAGCCACGGGATAGAATCGGTACGGGCAGCGTCGCGCAGCCGCATCAGATCGGCCAAGAGCAAGTGGTTTTCCACCAGCCGCGCCAACCGCCGGCCGGATACGGTGACAATGTCCAGCAGGTGATTGACTTCGGCGCGAGACATGTTTTCCCAGTCGTCTTTCAGAAATTCGGCGCCGCCCAGAATGCCCACCAGCGGCGTGCGCAGTTCGTGCGGCATCATGAGCGATAGATTGTCGCGCAGGGCGTCGAATTTGGCCTGAAATTGGCGGGTGATGGCGGCTTGTTGGGCCAGCCGCGCGTCGATGGCGGCCAACAGGTCGCGCGTGGTGAAGGGCTTGGTGACATAGTCGTTCGCGCCCAGTTCCATGCCGTGCCGTAAATCGTCGCGGCTGGAGCGTGCGCTTAGAAAAATAAAGGGAATGGCCGCCGTCATCGGATCGCGGCGCAGTTCAGCCAGGACGCCATAGCCATCCAGTCCGGGCATCATGATGTCGCAGATGATCAGGTCGGGCAGCAGGTGTTGCGCCTGACGCAGCCCCAGTAAGCCATCGGCGGCGCTATTGCTATGATAGCCTTCCATATCCAAAATGTCACAGATGTTGCGACGAATGTCTTCGTCGTCTTCAATAACCAGGGCGCGTTTCATGGTGGTTCCTTATTCGGCGGTGACTGGCTGCCAGGGCAGTGTGACGGTAAAGGTGCTGCCGGCACCGAGGGTGCTGGAGACCTGAATGTGGCCGCCGTGGGCGTCAACGGCGCGCTGCACGATGGCTAAGCCCAGACCGTTGCCAGAAATGTTGCCGGTGTTTTTGGCGCGAAAGAATGATTCAAACAGGTGCAGCTGGGCGTCGGGCGGAATGCCCAGGCCGTGGTCGGTAATGACGATGATAATATGGGCCTGTTCGCGTTGCAAGCTCAATCGGATGGGGCCGCCGGCCGGCGAGTATTTGATGGCGTTGCTGAGCAAGTTGATCATGATCTGGCGCAGGAGTTTTTCATCTAGCCAGGTATCGGCAAAGTCGCCGTTATGATCAAACTTCAAGGTGTGCTGCGGCGTGGCGGTCGGGCGCACTTCGTCCAGCAGGGCGTGGCTGAAGGCTATCAGGTCGATCGGGCCGGGGGCGAATTCCAGTTTACCGGCGTCGGCGCGCCCGATGATGAGCACGTCTTCCAGCAGCTGGGTCATATGCCGGACGCTGGTTTGAATCCGCCGTACATAGACCATTTTCTTTTCCTCGGAGAGCCGGGCGGTGTAGTGTTCCAGCAGATCGGCCGAGGTGAGGATGCTGGTGAGCGGTGTGCGAAAATCGTGCGAGGCCATGGAGATGAATTGTGATTTGAGATCGCTCAATTCTTGTTCTTTGATCAGCGCGCGGCGCAGTTCGTCTTCAACCCGCTTGAATTCGTTGACGTCTTCGGCAATGCCGGCAATGCGCTCGACTTCTCCGGCGGCGTTGAGGACGGGGAAACTGCGATTCCAGATCCAGCTGGTAGAGCCGTCGGCGCGGGTGATGTGGTACTCGACAAAGGCCGATTGGCCGGCCGTGTTGCGGCGCAGGGCGTCAAGAATCCGGGCGCGGTCGGCCGGGTCGGTGACGACGCTGAGGAAGGCGGCGGGCTGCGCCAGCAGGTCGGTGGTCTTCAGTCCGTAGATGTCTTCATAGGCCGGGCTGACGTACAGAAATTGGCTGGCATCTCGATTGGTCAGCCAGAACACTTCACGGATATTTTCGGCCAGTTGTCTAAAGCGTTCTTCACTTTCGCGCAGCGCGGCTTCGGCGTGGGTGCGTTCGATGATTTGGCGCTCCAGCGTTTCATTGGTCGCGGTTAGCTGCGCGGTTCGCTCGGCCACGCGCTGCTCCAGCGTGGCGTTCAATTCGCGCAGCGCGGCCTCGGCGTGTTTGCGTTCGGTGATGTCGCGAAATACGCCGAAACTGCCCAACAGTTCGCCTTGTTCGTTCAACTGCGGTACGGCGGTGACCATGAGCTGGCGAAGTTGACCGTCGTTCAGGCGGCGAATTTCGATCTCATAGATACTTTTCTGATTTTGCTGCCGTAAGGCTGTTTGACGCTGGATTTCGCTAAATTGCTCCGGCGTCATAAACTCGCGCAGGTTGCGGCCAACCAGTTGACCGGCTGGAACGCCAAAGACGCGCTCTGCGCTGGGGTTGCAGAAGGTGAAAACTTCGGCTGGATCAACATAGCCCAAGCCTTCGCCTTGATTATCAATCAACGTCTTGTAATGCTGCTCGCTGGCCCGCAGGGCGGCTTCGGCCTGTTGGCGCATCGCCAATTCCCGATCGGCGCGCTGCAACGCCCGCTGGAAGGATTGTCCCGCCAGCCGAATCAACACGCCTACCGCGCCAAATTCGACCGTGTACATCAACCACTGGGTTACTGTTACGATGTAACTGGGGCGGGGCAGCCACCCGGCGTTTTCGGCCACGATGAGGCCCGCCACGCCGAGCGAAGAGAATAAGATTGTCGCGATCAGGCCGCGTCGTTCAAACAGCAAACCCGCCATAATCACGCCGATGAGATACATGGCGGTGGTGGGGGTGCGAATGGTCCCCAGGCTGGCGGCCGCGAACGTGACGCTGATCATTCCGATGATGATGATGCTTACGGCCGCGGCCCGAATGTAGCCGCGCCGCATGATGAAGTAGGCGCCCAGACAGCCGGCCAGCAGGGTCATCCCGATACCGATGGTCGGCAGTGGAATATTGTCGCCGAGTAGATCCCCGATGATCACGGCCAGGTTGGTGCCGATCGCGATCAAGAGCACCAGTTGGATTAAATTGACGTGGCGGGTCTTGATTTCGTCACCGAGAAATTGCGGTGGAGAGAGCCAGCGTCTAAGATAAGCAAACACTGTGACCTCGTGCCGGAGCAGCGACTAAATTTGGAATAGTTGTAGTATAGCAACAAATCTTTGACGTGGGTAGTGGCATTTGACACGGATACGGGATTTGATATGGATCACAGGCAACGGTCGGGATCGATTTCGACCTGAATCACTTTGGCCAGTTTGTCCATGGAGTCGACCGCCAGCCGTTGGCTGCCCAGCACCAGAGTTGATTGATGTGTGCGATCCAGGCCGATCAACCGCAGGCTGGGGTGCTGTTTGAGAAGCAACACCACCCGATCGGCCTGTGGATCGTCCAGATCGAACAGCAACAAGCTGGGCTGCGATTGTTCGAGCGAGTCAACCCAATCGAGCTGTGTCCCGCGCAACCGGATGATCGGCCGGTTGATCCGCCGATTCAAGGCGGTCTCAATGCCGCTCATGAATAACGTGTCACCGAACAGAATGATGGGGTGGGTCGGTTCAATTTGTGACATGGTATGGCGCTCCTGTAATTGATTTGGACTACAGTCCCAGTATGCTCCAGCTGGCGGCTTAAACCTAGTGTTAGTCGGGCAAGTGGTGGGGCAAAAAAAGGACAATCGCGCCCGGGCACGATTGTCCTTTAGATCAATTTGACGGTACGTAGGGACAAAATCTCAGGTATCGGCCAGCCAGCCATGTTGCGTGGCGTAGGCCAACACTTGGGCGCGGTTTTCAAGGTGCAACCGCTTCAACACCTTGCTCATATGATATTTGACGGCGCGCTCGCTGAGGAATAAGGCTTGGCCGATTTCCTTGTAGGTTTGACCGCGCCCGACCTGCTTGAGG
>JAGOBP010000343.1 GCA_017999195.1 Thermoflexales bacterium | reverse complement strand
CTTCTGCGAGCGGGTCTTGATGCGGATTCCACGTCGACGCTTCGAGTTCGGCTTGCGCCTTGCGGGCGGCGTCTTGCTCCTCGCGCTGTTGATCGTTCTCGGTCTGTTTGGCCGCCCGTTGATCGAAGTAGGCCGCAGCGCGCTGGCTGTCAAATAACGGCGAAACCACCAGCGCCAGAATCACGGCCATGACCACGGCCGAATACAGTTTGCGGGAACGGCGATTGCGAATGAGCAGGAACATGAAGCCCGCGCCCGACATCAAGGCCGTGCCTTGCAAACCCACCTGCTGCCAATCATTCGCCGTGCGGGGCAGACCGAGCGAGCGGGCCAGTTGATCGATCGGGGCGGCACCCACCACCGGCGCATAGTCGGAGAAATCGGTCTTCAGTTCCGCTTCCACCTGCGCGCCGTTCGACTCGCGCGGATACTGGATTTTCAGGCTCAAACGCTTGGGCAGCCCGTCGGCGGTGACCCAGATTTGACCCTGCCCCGTCGCATCGCGATAGAGGTTGGGCGATTCGAGGCTTAAATTAGCGGGCAGTTCGCCCTTTTGAATCAGGTACAGTTCCAACTGATCGCGCAGATAGCGCGCCAGCGCAGGACCGTCCAATTCAAACTGATACAACGTCCCGACCGAATCGGGGAAACTGGCCGGATTGGCTTGAACTTGCACGTCCTTTACGCCGGACAGATACACCATCAGGTCGCTGCCGCCGGGCGCAAAGGCATCGGTGAAGTTCTCAATCGTCTGCCACTCGCCGCCCGCCGTGCGCCCCATGGACTGGTCGCCGTCGATGCGCACTTCCAGTGTATCGGCGGTGTTCAGCAGGTTACCGCCGTCGCGCACCATCAACTGAAACTGGCGTGCAGGCATATTGGTTTGGCCGTCCAGATGCAGCCGATCGACGCGGGTGGTGCGGCCGGTGTTGGCCACCGCGGGCGCGGGATAGGTGGTCTGCACCACTTCCGAAGTAAAGTGGTACGCGCCCGATTGCTGTGCGCGCTGCCACGCGGCTTGCACCGCTTGCAAGGCGTCCGCCTCGGCGGGCTTAGCTGAAGCAATGGGCAACGCGGCCAGCAACACAAAAGCGACCGCCAGCAAACCCACGATTACGCGATGCGAGTGCGACTGATGTTTCATGGAGACCTCCAAACACGGCATAATGGCTGAGGAATTGAGCGTGGTGCGTCAAGCGTAACAAACCAGGCCGCAGCAGCGCGGCTTTATTCAATCCGCGTCAGGTGAATCGGGTTGAGCCAACTGATCAATCGGCGGGGCAACGGACTGCGTCTGCTCTTCGACAAAGGCGAAGAAGTCTGCCAGATCGGTGAAGATGTGGCGTTCACCGGTCAGCGGATTTTGCACATGGCTGCGCCAGACCGGCTGTTCGGGCGAGCCGGACGGCCACAGGCGAATGACATACACCAACTGCGGGAGTGGGCCAGGAAACATGGTGAAACGATCCTTCGCCGAAAGATGGCTTCAGCGTAGCAGGTGATCGTCCACAGATCGTCCGCAGATCGTCTACACCGTCATTGGTTGGCCGCCAAGCGGCATGTTGCAATCAAGTTGCAATACTTTTCCCGCCCAAACCGGTCAAAATTGCTTGCGCTTCCCGGCTCATTTCCCGTATAATTGAACGACCCCTCCCTCAGGCTGGCGGCATGCCGCAACTCGCGCTTTCCCTCCTGGGTTCGTTTCAAGTCACACGCAACGGGCAGCCCGTGCATGGATTCCGCGTCAAAACGGCGCAGGCGTTATTGGCCTACCTCGCCGTCGAAGCCGATCGGCCGCACCAGCGTGAGACGCTGGCCGGGTTACTGTGGCCCGACGTTCCCAACACACTCGCGCTGAACCACCTGCGCCACACCCTATCCAACCTGCGTCAGGCCATCGGTGATTCCGACGCCGTGCCCATTCTGCACGTCACCCGTCACACGCTGCACTTCAACCCGGCCAGCGGCTGCGTCATAGACGTGGCGACCTTTCAGGCTGGCGCGCACTCGTCCGACCCGGCCCGGCAAGCCCAGGCTGTAGACCTGTATCACGGCCCGTTCCTGGACGGCTTCTCACTCAACACCAGTCCAGCCTTTGAAGAATGGCTGGTAGTCCGCCAGCAACAATACGCGCGACTGGCCGTGGACACACTGTACCAACTGGCCGATGATCACACCCGCCGCGGCGAACATCGGCAAGCGCAACGCTATGTACAACGCCTGCTGGAACTGGAGCCGTGGCACGAAGCCGCGCACAGCCTGATGATCCAGCTGCACACCCTGAACGGACGGCGCACCGAAGCACTGGCCCAATACGAGACCTATCGCCACTTGATGGCGCAAGAACTGGGCGTACCGCCCGCGCCCGAATTGACCGCCCAGTACGATCGATTACGAACCGGCCAAACGCCCCCGCCCCCAACCCGATCGATTCCGCCTGACAACCCGACCCGCGCCGACTTCAGCGCCGCCCGTTCGCCGTTCGTCGCGCGCAACACCGAACTGGCCCGCCTCACCGCCGCCCTGGCGGCCGTCCAGCAAGGGTCGGGGCAGATTCGCTTTATCACCGGGGAAGCGGGCAGCGGCAAAACCAGCCTGATCGATGAATTCACACGGCAAGCCATGCTGGCGCACGGCGATGTGCTGGTGGCGAGCGGCGCGTGCAGCGTACACAGCGGCCCCGGCGAACCCTATCTGCCCCTGTGCGAAATCGTGCACCTGCTCACGGGCGACATCGAAGCCAAACGCGCGGGCGGCGCCATTTCGCCCGACCACGCCCGCCGCCTGTGGGACAGCCTGCCCGACACGCTGCAAGCGCTGGTCGAACACGCGCCGGATTTGATCGGGACGTTCGTGCGCGCGGAAACGCTGGCCCTGCGCGCCGAAGTCTTCTCGTCGGCCGCCAGCCGGTGGCAGGCCCGCTTGACCGAACTGGCCCAACGACCCGCCCCCGCCAATCCGCCTGATCTGCTGGCGCAATTTATGGCCCTGCTGCACGCCCTGACGCGCACGCGCACCCTGATCCTGGTGCTGGACGACCTGCAATGGGCCGATGAAGCCACTCTGAACTGGCTGTTTTATGCGGGCCGCCACCTCATCGACCAGCACTGTCTCATCATCGGCGCGTATCGGCCCGCCGATGTCGCACTGGGCCGCGCCGGTCAACGTCATCCGCTGGAGGCCGTCGTCAACGAACTGCAACGCCATGTGGGCGAAGCCCCCCTCAACCTGGATCACAGTCCGGGCCGCACCTTCATCGATGCGCTGTTGGACGCCGAACCCAATACGCTGTCCGCCGACTTTCGCGACACGCTCTACCAGCACACCAGCGGCCACGCCCTGTTCACCGTCGAATTGATTCGCGATTTGAAAGCGCGGGGCGAATGGGTGCGCGATGCGGCCGGACGCTGGACGGCCGGTCCCGCACTCGATTGGGAGCAGCTGCCCGCGCGGGTAGAGGCCATCATCGCCGAGCGGCTCAATCGGGTGCCCGACCACTGGCAGTCGTTACTGGAAGCGGCGTGTGTTGAAGGCGACGAGTTCACCGCTGAAATCATCGCCGCTGCGCTGGGGCTGGAGGCGGTCGCCGTTACGCACGCGCTGAGCGGCGAATTGAATCAGCGCTATCAACTGGTCACAGCCACACGGTTGGAGCGTCAGGGCGCGCGGCGGCTGACGCATTATCGGTTCCGCCACCACCTGTTCGAGCGGTATCTCTATCAACGACTAGAGGCAGTGACGCGCGCGGAGTTGCACGAAGCGATCGGCGCGGCGCTGGAACGTCACTACGCCGAGCGGCCCGCCGACCTAGACGCGATCACGCCGCAATTGGCGCGGCACTTTGAGGCGGCCGGTCTGGCGCTGAAAGCCGCCGACTATTGGCGGCAGGCCGGGCAGCGCGCGATGCGGCTGGCCGCATATGCGGAAGCGCACATGGTCTTAACGCGCGGCCTGGCGCTGTTGACCGCCCTGCCCACTTCGCCAGAACGGGTGCAGTGCGAGTTGGGCTTGCAACTGGCGCTGGGTCACGCGCTGGTGCCGCAGGGCTGGAGTACGGTCGATCGGGCGCGGGTGTTCGATCGGGCCTATGAATTGGCGTTGCAAACCGGGGCCACGGTCGATTTTTTGCGGGCCATTTATGCTCTGGCCGATCTGGCGCAGGGTCAGGGTGAACTTGCCCGGGCCATCGCCTTTGGACAGGAATTGTTGCGCCTGGCCCAACAGGCGGGCGGGCAAGATCACATTCTGCCCGCGCAGTACATCATCGGCACCAGTTATTGCTTTGCGGGCCAGTTGGCGCTGGCCTGCCAACATCTCGATCAGGTGCTGGCGTTGACCGAGACGACGGCGAATGATTTGATGATTGGGCCGGGCCACACCGATCTTCACGCCGGCACCTTGATCTGGCTGTTTTTAGCGCGCTGGATGATGGGTGAAACCGATCGGGCGGAGGCGCATTACCGGCAGTTGACGGCGCGGGTGCGCCAGGTTGATCATCGTATGACGCTGGGCATTGTGGCGATCACGGTCACTCCGGCGCTGTTGTTTCGCGGCGACCAGGCCGAACTGCAAAGTTTGTTGACCACGCTGCGCCAACTGGCGGAACAGTATGTGCCGCTGTTGCGCCCGTGGGACGCAGTGTTTACGGGCTATCTGCGCGTTCAAAACGGCGATGTGGCCGGGCTGGAGCAGTTGCAGCAAGGCATCCGCGAATGGGCGAATACCGGCACGCGCGCCGGGTACGTTCAGCAACGTCTGCTGTTGCTGAACGCTTACTTGCAGACGGGTCAAATTGACGTGGGCTTGCAGGCCGCCGCTGACCTAGTGGCCCAGATCGAGCAGTACGGCTTGCACATGTATGAAGCCGAAGTACGCCGCGTGCAAGGCGAATTGTGGCGCGCGCACGGCGATCACGCGCAAGCCCAAGCGTGTTTTCAGCAAGCGCTGGCCGTCGCCCAATCTCAAGGCGCGGCGATGTGGGAACAGCGGATCATGCGCAGTCAACTGGCTTTAACGGCCGCATAACGAGTCAAGACGGTTTTACGGCCAACCTCACCCGATTGTCCTTCGCCGCCCCCTCGGTTG
>JAGOBP010000342.1 GCA_017999195.1 Thermoflexales bacterium | reverse complement strand
CGCCACAACCACGGCCACAGCCACTGTGACCGACGTGCTCGATACCAACGCCAGCGAGAACGATGAGACCGTGTATGAATACCGCTTCACGTTTCGGACAAAAAACGAAACTGAGATCAAAGGCACCAGCTATTCGACAGGACAACTCTACACCAAGGGTGAGCGCGTGCCGGTGACGTATCTGCCCGATAAGCCCGGCGTTGCCCAACTGCAAGATACGCGGCACACCGAATTTCCGTGGTGGACGGCTTTGATGGTGGGTATCTTTCCGTTTATCGGCGGGGTGATGCTGTTGGCCGGCACGCTGAGCGGCTGGCGACAAGTGCGTTTGCTCATGTCGGGCCGCTTGACGTATGCCCGCTGGATCAACGTCACGCCGACCAGCACCACCGTCAACGATCAGCCCGTCATGAAGTACACGTTCGAGTTTCAGGCCGAGGATGGACAAACGTATCAAGGCAACTCAAAGTCGTTGCCCAAAGCCCAGTTGGGTGATGAGGCCAATGAACCCGTGTTGTACTTGCCCGCCAACCCCGATCGATCGATGCTGCTCGACGCCGTGCCCGTGCGCTATTCGCTGTCCGTCGATGCGAACGGCCAGTGGACCAGCGACGGCAATCCGTGGCCGCTGTTGTGGAGTGGCTTGATCGGGTTGGGGGTGTTGGCCGCGCTGGTGTTTATACTCTCGCGCTTTTTCTAGCATCACCACTTAAGGTTGCGCCGCGACTTTCAGCCAGCCGTCGGCCTGCGGCAGCAGTGCCAGGTCGATCGGATTGGCCACATGCAATTCCACATAGCCGCACCGACGGCAGACGTAAGTATCCAGATTGATCGCGAGTAATGTTTGCCCGGCCATGATTTCGACTTGCGCCAGATAACTGCCCGCCGTCAACCCTTCGCCTTCGGCCGCCACGCCGCGATACACCTCGGTCGCCTGACATTTGGGACATACGCCGTTTAACATGTCGTTCCTTTCTGAAGCGCCCCGCGCGATGGGTGAAAAATCGACAGCGCTGTGATGTTGGAGTAGAATAAGCCCGCCGATCACAACGCACAATTCGCCATAAACTACTCTGCAGCCAGTCTAATCGAAACCGGCTGGGCATAGTTGATATTTCTTGCGTTTATCCGGCCACGGGAGACAGCATCGATGCCGGCCAGGGGAGGGCTTGAGCTGCAAACGTACACGTCATTTGGCGCGCTGCTGCGCTTCTTGCGGCGTCGCGCGCAGCTGACCCAGCGCGATCTGGGTATTGCCGTCGGCTACAGCGAAGGCCACATCAACCGCTTTGAGCACGGCAAACACTGGCCGGACCCGGCGGCGGTGGCCGCACTGTTTGTGCCCGCCCTGTACCTGAACGACGAACCTGATCTGGCCGCACGTCTCATCGAGTTGGCCGCGCAAGGTCGTCATGCCCCGCCCGAAGCCGCCAGTTCCGAAGCCCACACGTTGACCTCATTGCTAGAGCCAATTCCGCCGAGTGTACAGGCTGCGGTGACGCGTGCCGACGCTCTGGCGCGGTTGCGCGCGCGCCTGACCGCCGATCGGCGCGTGGTGGTCTGCGGCCTGCCCGGCACCGGCAAGACCACGCTCGCCAGTGATTTGGCGCGTGAATTTGCCCTAAAAATGCCCGTCTTGTGGTTCACGTTCACGGCCGGGGTCACCAACACGGCCGAAGCCATCGTCAGCCAGATTGCGATTTTCCTCGCCGCCCAGGGGCAAGATGCGGTGAAGCCGTTGATCGCGGCGGATCCACGCGCGCGCGGCTCACTCACGCCCGATCGGCAAGTGGCGCTGATCGGCTCCGCGCTGGCCCGGCAGCCCGCGCTGTTGTGCTTCGATAACGCGGAGCTCATCCAGCAGGACGAGGCGTGTTTGCAAATCGTGCGGCATCTCAGCGCCACCACATCCGCCTATCTGTTGTTGACCTCGCGCGAAAGCCTGCCGCTGGCGCATCTCGTCGAAATGACGCTGAGCGGGCTGGACGCGGTCGAAGGCCGGGCCTTGATTGCCGCGAATCTCGATCGGGTGTTGGCCGACCACCAGATTGATCGGTTGATCGAAAAGACGGCCGGTAATCCCATGCTCTTGCGTTTGGTGCTGGGCAAACTCATCGACGAGCGGACCGAAGTCGAACCCTTCATCGCCCGCTTGGAACTACAACCGCAAGTGGCGGCTTATCTCTTGCAGACCATCCGCAAGCAGTTGTCGCCTCAAGCGTGGCGCTTGATGTTGCTCCTGGCGGCCTTTCAACAACCGATTGATCTGTATGAACCCTATCTGGTCGAACTGGCCGCCAGCCTGGGCGACATCGCGCGGCTGGATGAGGCCGTGGCCGAATTGCAGCGACGCCGCTTGATCGATGATGCTGCTTACGCGCATTTGCATCCGCTGGTGCGCGACTATGTCTATCGCACGTTGACGGTGGAAGTGACCGTGCGGCAGCGTTTGCATCGCCTGGCCGCCGATTGGTTCCGCGTGACGAATCAGGACGCGTTTACGGCCGCGTGGCACTATAGCCGCGCCGGTCTGTTGGAATCGGCCGTCGAAACGATTGAAGAAAACGAGCGCGTGCTGACCGAGCGCGGCCAGAACCTGGCCGCAGTGGCGATTCTGGACGAGGTGGCCGCACAGATCAAACGCGTGCGAACGGCTCAACCGGATTTGTTGCGCCGCCTGTTGACGAGGCGCGGCATCTTGTTGCGGGGCACGTTGCGCGTCATCGAAGGCGAAGCGAATTTGCGCGAGGCCGTGCAATTGACCCAGACGCCCGCCGTGCGCGCCAGTCTCATTGCCGAATTGGCTTTTGTGGCGCTGCAGCGCAGCGATTTCAGAGAGACAGTGCGTCTGGCGCAACTGGCCCGGGCGGAATTATCCCCTGGCGACATCTTGTTGCGCGCCGGGCTGAATTCGCTGGAAGCCTCGGCGTATAGCTATTGGGGGCAACCTGACCTCGCGACGCAGGCCGCCCAGACGACGGTGGCGCTGCTCGATCAGGTGGCCGAACTGCCCCAGACGGTGACGGGCGAAATTCGTTCGCGGGCATTGAGCCAACTGGCCGAGGATGCGCGCCGTCAACGCGATTTGACATCGGCCATGGGCTACAGCCAGGCGGCGCTATCCGCCGCGCGTGCTGCGGGCGCGCAGCGTTCGGCCAATTTGCAGCTCTCGTTCATTGGGGGACTGCACTATGATCTTGGTGATATTGATGCTTCGTTTCGCTATCGGCAGGCGGCGCTAGACGGGCTGCTGGCCATCGGCGATGTGCACAGCGCGGCGTACATGTTGACCTATCTGGCCGATATTCATCACGTGCGGCTGGAAGTTGATCTGGCGCTGGAGAAATCGGCGCGGGCCAGTGAAACGCTGCGCATTGTCAACGATATGCGCGGTCTGGCCGCAGCGGGCAATACCCAGGCCACTACCTTGTTATGGCGCGGCGAGGTAGCCGCAGCCCGGCAGGTGATCGATCGCATCTTGCAAGAGACGGCGGGTAAAGGAACCGAGGCCCTGTGGGGGTATCGCCTCAACAAATTGGCGACCGTGCAATTGGTTCAAGGCGAGACGGCGGCCGCCCTGACCACCGTGCAAGAGGCGCAGGCCCTGGCTGTGACCCGCGCCAATATCATGCTGCAATTTGTGCTCAGCGGCACGCTGGCGATAGTGCAGACCGTCCGCGGCGATTTCGCCAGCGCGGCGCAGACCATTGCCCAGACGCCGCCCAGTGACGGGCTAAGCCGCTGGGTGGTGTTTGAGCGCGATCTGATCGAAGGCTTTGTGCTGTTGGCGCGCGGCGATGTCGTTGCGGCGCGCCTGCTGGCCGATGAACTGGCCCAGCGAACCGCGCCGTATCCGCTGTATGGGCAGACTGCCCGTCAACTTCAGGCCGCCATCGATGCGGCCACCCCTGTCAGTCAGTTTCCGCGTTGTGTGTGGGTGCAGTGCTGATCAGCTCGATTAACGCACAACCAACGGCAGATACCCCAACCGATTGGCCTCAACCGCCCCGATGTCGCAGCGCGGGCCGATCGGGCGGTGAACACCGCGTTGATCCGTCAGCAGGCAGAAGTCCAAAAATGTCCCGCTGGGATTGCCCGCGTCGATGGCCGGGCTGCCGGACAACAGCGCGTGCGTCCACGTTGATCCCCCGTTGTCCTTAAGTGGCCCGATCTTTGGCGACAGGCCGATCACGTTGCCGGTGAGTGTGCCGGAGAGTGTGCAGCCCGTAGCGCTCTGGATCAGGTTGTAGCCGCCCGAATTGATCGTGCCGCTGCAATCGGGTTTGTTGAGACCCAAACTGTTGTTTTGGGCAATGAGTGTATTAACCGCAAAGAGCGCGCCAACGGACGACCAAAGCCCGCCGCCCTGGCCGCTGCCGTTTGCGTCGGCATCCGCCAGATTGTTGACCACCGTGACGTTGTTGAGGTAAGCCTGGGAGTTTGAGGTCACGTTGGAGAGGCCGCCGCCGCCGTTGTCGGCGAAGTTGCCACTGAGCGTGCTGTTGATCAGCCAGAGCGTGCCGTCATTGCCGACCCCGCCGCCGTCCGCGCTATGATTACCGCTGACGGTGCTGTTCTGGATGTCGAGCGTACCGGCATTGTTAATCCCGCCGCCATGCAGTTCGGCGATGTTGGCCGTGATCTGGCTGTCTTGGACGCTCACTTGCGCCAGGTCCGAGACACGCAGGCCGCCGCCGCTGTCCCGCGAGGTATTGCCCGACACGGTCACTTGCGTCAAAGTCACCGCGCTGCCAATGAGGACGGCCATCCCGCCGCCCTCGCCGCCGGTGTTGGTGACGATCGCGGTTCGATCCACGACGACATTACCCTTAATGAAGATACCGCCTCCCAGCAGGTAATTCGGTACCCAATTGTGCGCGACGGTTAGCCCGCTGAGCGTCGCCGCGCTGTCATTATCGATGGCTAGCCCACCGCCGCCGCCGTGACTCGTCCGATTGTTCAGGACTTGCGTATCGGTCATGGTCAGCCCGCCGCCTACCCCGCCGCCCAGCGTGCTCCACAGGCCGCCGCCGCCGTCTTGCTGATCAAAGATATTTTCCGCCAGGTTGCCGCTGATGACGCCGCCG
>JAGOBP010000341.1 GCA_017999195.1 Thermoflexales bacterium | reverse complement strand
CGCGCACGCCGACACCAACATCGCCATCACCATCAATACACTTAGAATTGACCAACTGATTTTGCGGGTATTCACAGTTCTTCCTCCTGGGGTGAAAATACGGGACATCGGCCAGACTAACATCTTACGGTTACACGACAGTTACACCTGCAAATCACTCACGCCCACCAGCGTTTCGCCTTCACCAACGATCACGCCTGAAGCCGTGGCAAACACATCATGCAGGTTCACCAGATACTTGTCCGGTCGCAGCTTCGTGATCGTCGCCGTTACGGTGATCGCTTCGTCAATGGGCGCAGGCACCAGCCAGCGATAGCTTTGCTTCAGCCAATTGGTGCCCCGACCGGGCAGCTGCGTCCCCAACAGACACGACAGCAAGCCGCCCAAGACCGGACCGGGCACACTGTCCGGCAACTGTGCATCGCCCGTCAAGGCGCGATACTCGGCCACATCCGCCGCCGTGAAGGTGCGCGTCAGCGACGCGCTTTGATCTACACTTAAACCCTTCATCACGACTCCTTCAAAAATTCGCGCATCCCGTTTTGCGCTTCCGGCGTCACAATCTGCTCGACAAATTGCTGCAATTCAGCCTGCAATTGCGGCATCGCCGCCAGCTTGTGATCGCGCAATAGTTGGATTGATCGCCGCACACTGTTGATTTTCATTGGGACGATTGATTCGGCGGCGGCTTGCGCTTCATCATACACCCGATCGGCCTCCACGGCTCGATTAGCCAGTCCCCACTCCACAGCCTGCTGCGCGGAGATGGTCGCATTGGTCAGCAATGATTCCGCCGCTTTGGCATAGCCGATTACGCTGGGCAACAATGCCGTCCAACCGCCATCGGGACTGAAGCCCACCACATTGTAATAGGGCGTGAAACTCGCTTGCGGCGATACGATTATTAGGTCGCACGCTAGCACCAGCCCGATCGATCCGCCCGTAACGAGGCCGTTCACTGCGGCGATGGTCGGCGCGGGGAATTTCAACAGCGCCTCGATAGTCTGATTCAACAGCCCCACGATTTCGCGGGCGTAAGTTGCGGCGTCAGCGCGATGATCATAGAAGGCGCGCACATCGCCGCCCGTTGAAAATGATCGACCGTTGGCACGTAAGATCAAGGCGCGGGCATTCGCCACATCGTACAGCGCCAGCAGGAAATCATTCAACAGTTCAGGTGTCAGACTGTTGTGTCGCTCTGGCCGATTGAGCGTAAGCGTCGCGATGGAATCGGTCTGTTCGATCAGGACAAGTGACATGGTCTATCTTTATCAGTCAGGTAGAAAGCACCCTGAGCGGAATGCCGCAGCAGCATCGCGGCATAGAGTCGAAGGGGCGGATCAACCGAGAAAACTGGCCCCATTCGCATCCTTCGACTGCGCGACGGGCGTCCTTCGACTTCACTATGCTTCGCTCAGGACGCTTTGGCAAATCGAACCACCATCGTGCCTTCGCACGTCACTTGGCCCGTCGGCCGCAAGATCGTCGCCTCGATGCGGGCCGTGCTTTCGGCGTCGTTCACATCCTTCACTATCAGTTGAATCGTAATCGCTTCATCGGTGTACGTGGGGCTGGGGAAACGCAACTCCTGTTCCAGTTGCTGCGCGCCCGGAAAATGCGCACTCACCGCACCGCAGATCGTGCCGTACAACAACATCCCGTGTGCCACGGTGCGCCCAAACTTCGTCCGCGCCGAAAATTCCGGATCGACGTGGATGGGGTTATCGTCGCCGCTCAACGCCGCGAAGCGGTTGAAGTCGTCTTGAGTAAACGTGCGAGTAGTGGTAAACGTTTGTCCAATGTGCATAAGGTCACCGTGTTGCGTGATGCGTGGTGCGTGAAGAATCGTCACGAAACACGCACTACGCGCCAAACTTCGCTCGCAACTCATGCTTCACAACCTTGCCCGCCGGATTGCGCGGCAACTTATCGATGAAGGCTACTGACTTCGGCACTTTATAGCGGCCCAACTTGGCGCGGCAGTGGTCGATGATGTCCGCTTCGCTGAGAGGTTGATCGGGCTTGAGCACGACGATGGCTTTGCCCACTTCGCCCCACTTCTCATCGGCCACGCCGATCACGGCCACTTCGCCGATCTGCGGCAGTTGATAGATCACGTTCTCGACTTCGGCGGGATACACATTCTCGCCGCCGCTGATGTACATATCCTTCCAGCGATCGACGATGTAGTAGTAGCCGTCTTCATCGCGCACGGCCACGTCGCCGGAATGCAGCCAACCGTCCTCGATCGTCTGCGCGGTCACATCGGGTAGTTGCCAGTAACCGGGCGTGACGCCAGGGCCTTTGATCAGCAACTCGCCGCGTTCGCCCACGGGCACGTCTTTGCTTGCGTGATCGGCGATGCGCACTTCGACATGCAATTGCGGCTTGCCCACCGAGCCGATCTTGCTGACGACATGCTCTTTATCGATGAGAAAAACGGTCGGGCCGGTTTCCGTCATGCCAAAGCCAAACTGAATGAAAATGCCGTGTTTTTGATAGAGTTCGAGCAGACTGGTCGGAATCGGTGATCCGCCACAGGCCCATGATCGCATGCGCGAAAAATCCGTCTCGGCAAACTTCGGATGTTGGCTCAAGAACAGATAGACCGCGGGCACGCCGAAGAACGCGGTGGCTTCATTCGCCAATAAACGGAACGTCTCTTCCGGCTCGAACGTCCGTTGAATGATGGCCGTGCCGCCCACATGGAACGTGGGATTGGCGTACATGTTCAGGCCGCCCGTGTGGAAGCACGGCAACAGATTCAACGTCACATCGTTCGACGTGAGATCGATCGGCAGGCCGATGTTGAGCGCGTTGTAAAACACCATGCCGAATGTTTGCAGCACACCCTTCGATCGACCCGTCGTGCCCGCCGTGTACAGGATGTGCCACACGTCGTTGTAACTGCGCGGCGGCATCACGATGGCCTTGCCCGAGGCTTGCGCCAGCGTGGCTTCATACGCCCATTCGCCTTCTGGCGCGTCTTTCGCCAACGTCATCACGCGCGCTAGATTCAAATTCTGCTTCAAAGCCCGGGCGGATTCCGCGAAGGGCGCATCATAGATCAAGGCGACCGGCGTCGAATCGCGCATGATGAATTCGAGTTCGGGCACGGCCAGTCGCCAGTTCATGCAGACCAGAATCGCGCCGATCTTCGCGCAACCGTACAGCATCTCGAAATAATCGGACGAATTGTGCGCGATCAGCGCGACGCGATCACCGGGCTGCACCTTCCACTCATCGCGCAGGAATTCGGCAAAGCGGCTCGCGCGCAGATGAAACTCGGCGTAGGTGTAGCGCCGATTGGTCGCGGCATCGACCAGGGCGACTTTATCGGCACGCAATTCAGCCTGTTTGGCCAGCCAATCGAAGGTGTACATTTTCACTCCGTGGTACGTGTTACGTGGTGCGTGAAGAGCCTACACGAAGCACGCACCACGCAACACGTGAAATTAGCGCAGATCAATTCTTGGCAGCGTTCTTTGCCAGAAAGCCCAACAACAACGTATTAAACACCCCCGCCTGTTCCCAACATACTGCATGCCCAGAGTTGGGCACGACGACGAATTCGCTCTTGGGCACTTCGCGGGCGATGATCTCCGCGTACTTGCGCGGCTTGAGGATGTCCTGCTCGCCCACGATGACGAGGGTAGGGGCAGTGATGTGCTTAAGTTCGGACGTGATATTCAAGCGCGAGAAACTGAGCAATAGTTCAAGCACCGCATCGAAGTCCAGTATCCGATAGCGCACCCGCGCCCCATCGAGCGCGGCTTGATTCGCGGCGATCCATGCTTCCGAGAAGTTGGTGGGATACGTGATCTGGAAGAACAACTCCGGGTCTTTGGCGCGTGCGGCCGCCGTCCAACTCTCGATGACGCCGCGCAACAGCGGATCGACCTGGCTCACCGCCGACGAGGTGATCACGCTGAGTGTCCGCTGTGGATATTTATAGCCGAAAATCAGGCTGATTTCGCCGCCATACGAAATGCCCGCGATATGTGCGCGCTCGATATGCAGCGCATCCAACAGCGCGGCCAGATCATCGGCGTGCTGCTCCATGCTGTATGGTCCGGCGGGATGCTCGGACTGCCACATGCCGCGACAGTCATACACCAGCACCCGATAATGTTTCGCCAGCACGGGCACTTGCATCGCCCAACTGGCCGTGCTCATCAACACGCCGTTGGACAGCACCACCACGTCCGCATCTTTATCCCAACCGTGTTGCTCGTAATAGAGGGCAATGCCGTTGGCTTGAATTTTGGGCATGATTTGAGTACACCTGATGCGTAATGCGTACTGCGTAAAAGGCCGCCTATTACGCAGTACGCAGTACGGATTACGCAGTCTTAAACGCCAACACCGTCTTCTTTTGTTCGCCTTCGCCCTTATCGAGAAACTCCACGGTCAGCGGCGTGCCGATGACGATGTTCGTGGGATGCTTGGCGTCCAGACCCAGCACGCGCGCGCTGATCTTCACGCCTTCGGCCAGTTCCACGATGCCCGCGCAGTACGGATTGTTGCGATCGTAGCCTTCGGCGTTCATCGCGCTGGGGCCGATAAAGACTGACGAAAACGCCGCCAACTTGCCCTGGCCGCTCAACTCGATCCATTCAAGTTGTTCGCTGTGGCAGGCCGGGCAAATCGCGCGCGGGGGCAGATACAGTCCGCCGCATTTCGTGCAGCGTGTGCCCATCAATTTGTGTTCGGTTAAATATTGATTGAAAGCATTGGCCGTAAAGGGCCGCGAATTGTTTGCCATGTTCATTAGTCCTATCGATCCACGAATCTGCACGAATCTTCGCTGTCTGCCCAACGCTCATCGAATGAATTCGATGGCTGATAGGCGAAACGTGTTGAAACACGTTTTAACGTGTTTTCTCTACCAGCGGGCGAATTCATTCGCTGCGTTAGCCGCGCGATCAACTGCGTCTATTCCGTCCAGGTCAACCGGCGCAGATTCGTGTCAATTCGTGGATCAGTTCACTTTCGCTCAAAAACGTGCACGTCGCAGGTCTGGCCCGTGCCGCCGACATTATACGACACCGCGAGTGGTACATCTTGCGGCACTTGCCTCGCGCCCGCTTCGCCGCG
>JAGOBP010000340.1 GCA_017999195.1 Thermoflexales bacterium | reverse complement strand
GATGAAAGCAGTTGCGTCGTCTTTGGCATGCCCAAAGAAGCCATTGCGCTGGGCGCGGTGCATCACATTGTGCCGCTGGAGAAGATGGCCGCGATGATTCAAAGTTGCATGATTACGACGTAAGCCCGTGTTGAGCCTGACTGGCACTTGCGAACAACCCTGACCTTAACCGGCTGGCCCAGTTTTTCTAACGACCTTTATCAAGCCAGCGCACAGTTGACGACCAACGCCTAGGTTGACCCGTAGGCCAAGGAGTGACCAATGATTCGTGTACTCGTTGTCGATGATTCTGCTACCGCCCGCGAAGCCATCTCCATGATGCTGCGCAGTTCGCCCGACATCGAAGTGGTGGGCGAGGCCGCCGACGGCGCCGAGGGGATTGAATTGGCGGCCCGGTTACGGCCCGATGTGATCACGATGGACATCAACATGCCGCGCGTCAACGGGCATGAGGCCACCCGGAAGATCATGTCGTCCACCCCCACCCCGATCGTGGTGGTGACGACGATCTCGCGCCAGGAGATGGTCCGGCAGGGGCTGGACATCCTGCTGGTGGGCGCGCTGGAAATCGTGCAGAAGCCCAGCGCCTTGACGATCAAAGGCTTTGAGGTCATTCAAGCCGAATTGATCGCCAAAGTGCGCGAAGTGGCCCAGATCAAATTCACGCCGCCCAAACCCGCGGGCGAGGGCGGATCGCTGGACGCATTGGGGAATGGCGCGACCCAACCCGGCTAACGCGCCTCGATCAAACGGGGGCCGATCGGTCAGCGGCGGCCCGACGGCTGAACGCATCCGAAATCACTCGCGCTTTTTTTAGCGCACATTCTTTGCTCGGATCAGCGGGCCCCATGAGGGGGATGATGCTATGTCAAAACACGTGCTCATTGTCGATGATAGCCGCACTGAATCATTGAAGGCGCGTCTTATTCTGGAACGCGAGGGCTTTCGCGTCAGCCTGGCCGCCGACGGCCGCGAGGGCTTGTTTAAGGCCGCGCAAGACAAACCGGACCTGGTGGTGCTGGATACGGTGATGCCGCAAATGAACGGCTTTGAAGCCTGCGGCCGCTTGAAGTTGGATCCCAGCACATTGCAGATCCCCGTGCTCATGCTGCCCACGGCCGAAGAGGCCGCCGAGATGCCATCGGGCGCGGACTTGCCGCAGTTTTTGATCAAGCCCTATGATCCGCGCAACCTGGTCGCCAAAGTCAAAGAATTGGCCGACGGCTCAAGCGTCGCCCCGACTTCATTGGCCGATCACGCCGAGTTGGAGCAGTTGCGACGGCAAGCGGCCAACGCCAACAAGGCCCGCAGCGATTTTCTGGCAAACATGAGCCATGAGCTGCGCACGCCGTTGCACGAAATTATGGGCATGACGGAATTGCTGATCGGCACGGGGTTGGACGCCGAACAGCAAAGCTACATGGAAACGGCCAAACGCTCGTCGAATGCGCTGCTGAGTTTGATCAGCGACGTGATCGAGTTCTCGGAACTGGAAGCGGGCCAACTGGAACTGCATCCCAAGGACTTTGATCTGGCCGAACCGTTCCAGCGTGTGACCGACATCATGAACGCGCGGGCGCAAGACAAAGGGCTTAAATACTCCACCAGCTTTGCGCCGCAAGTGCCGCGTGCGCTGCACGGCGACGGTAATCGCGTCCGGCAAGTGCTGGATAACCTGGTGGCGAACGCCATCAAGTTTACGGAGCGCGGCGAAATCAGCGTTCGGGTCGATCTGGAGTCGCAGGTCGATCGGGATGTGGAACTGCACGTTCGAGTTACGGATACCGGCATCGGCATCCCGGCCGATCGGCACGAGGTGATCTTCGAGCCGTTCCAGCAGGCGGATATTTCGGCCACGCGCCGGTATGGCGGCCTGGGCATGGGGCTGGCCGTCGCCAAGCAGTTGGTTCAGTTGATGGGCGGCCGCCTGTGGGTGGAAAGCGACGAGGGTCGCGGCAGCACCTTCCACTTCACGGTGAAGGTAAAGGCCATCATCCAGGTAGCCGCGCCGACGGTCAGCCGCAACTGGCCGCGCCCGCTCAACATTCTGGTCGCCGAGGACAGCCCCACCAATCAGATGATTGCCAAGTCCAGCCTGAAGAAAGCGGGGCATCAAGTCACCATCGCCATCAATGGTCTGGAAGCGGTTAAGGCTTACGAGCAAGCCCGCGCTAAGAGCGAGCCGTTTGAACTGATTCTGATGGACGTGTCCATGCCGGAAATGGACGGGCTGGACGCTACGCGCGCAATTCGCGTCAAAGAGCAGACGCCCGGTTACGGCCACATCACCATTGTGGCGATGACGGCCTTTGCCACCAAGGAATATCACGACAAGTGCTTTGAATCCGGCATGGATGGCTACGTCACCAAGCCGGTCCGCATCGATGAGTTAAACAAAACGCTGGAGCCGCTGCTGGCGCAAGCCGAAGAAGCCCCTGCGCCAGCCCCAGCCAGCCCGGCCGTTGAAGCGGCCACCGGCCCGATCGACTTGAATGCAGCCTTGGAGGTCGTGGGCAACGATGTAGACATCCTGCGCGAGGCGGTTGCGTTGTCGCTGGAGGAAGTGCCCGATGAACTGGCCGCGCTGCGCACAGCGGTCAGCACGTCTGACGCCAAGCAAGTTGAAGCGAAGGCGCATCGCTTGAAGGGCGTGATGGGCACGCTGGGCGGTTTTGCGGCCCGCGAGGCTGGTCAAGTGTTAGAGACCATGGGCGAGCAGCGCAACCTAACCGGGGCGGCCGCGGCCCTACAGAAGTTTGAACACGAGATCAAACGGGCCACAGATTTTTACAATGATCCACGCTGGGAGCGTGAAGCAGACAGATTAGCCGTGCAGTTAGACCTGGCTGAGGCCGGAGGCGCATAATGACACCACCTATTCGAATTTTGTGCGTAGACGATGATGTGCCGCAGTTGACGATCATCTCGATGGTGTTGAAGAAAGAAGGCTACATCGTCGAGACGGCCAAAGACGGCAATGAGGGCTTGAAGAAAGCGCGCGATTGGAAGCCCGATCTGATCATCATGGATGTGATGATGCCGGGGCTGGATGGCTTTCAGGCTACCAAGCGCCTGAAGGCCGATCCTGACACGGCGCACATCGGCGTGTTGATGCTGACGGCCAAAGGCGGCGTGGATGAGAACGTGAAGGAAGCCTATAAGATGGCGACGCGTGTACAAGACCGCCTGAAGGGCTTTGACTCTGGCGCGCTGGAGTTCTTGACCAAGCCGGTGAAAGCCAAAGACTTGGTGCAGCGCGTCAAGGCCGTCTTGTGGGCTACCGGCATCGGCTTCACGCCTAGAGACGATTGATCCGTAATGCGCGACAAGTAAGGCTCCCCCCATAACGCTTGAACTGCCGGATAATCGTGTGATTATTCGGCGGTTGCGTTTTTCCCTTCCAACTCTCTTCGTTCAGACATGCCCAGAACAGGGGCAAGCGTCCTGCCATTTATTGGCGGCGAAGGGTGAGCGAAAAGCATATACCCCTGCTGCAATCCTCTGTTAACTCAGTTGAAACCCACGTACCTGTCTTAATCGCATATGCTTAACTCAAGTGCACCGTGTGTGCCAACCATCCATTGGCAGGAGACTAAGCCATGTCGCAAATCTTAATCATTGAAGACTCGCTCTATCAACGCGCCAAGACCAAGCATCTGCTGGAATCTGCCGGCCATCAAGTCTTGCAAGCCACCAATGGCCGCGAAGGCTTGATGATGGCGGCCGCCAGCGAGCCGGCCTGCATTTTGCTAGACCTCATCATGCCAGAGATGGGCGGCATTGAAGTGCTGGAAGAGTTACGCTCGCATGGCTCGCACATTCCCGTCATCGTCGTCTCAGCCGACGTTCAAGAGTCCACACAACGCCAATGCCTGGAACTGGGCGCAGTAGCCTTTGTCAACAAGCCGCCCCAACCGCGCGAATTGGAAATTGCCGTATCAACCGCGCTGGCCACGTATGCCGCGCTGGCCGCCGCGGCCGCCCACCGCACCGCAGGAGGGCTGGCATGATCCTCACCCCCTATCAGTTGGATGCCCTGCGCGAGATGATCAACATCGGCGTGGGTCGGGCGGCAGGCATCCTCAACGCCATGTTGCGCAGCCACATCATCTTGCGTCTGCCGGAAGTCGGCGTGCTCAGCAAGGCTGAGGTCGAAGCCAAGGCCAGTCAGTATGGCGCAGAAGTGTTTGCAGCCGTGCGGCTGGGCTTTCGCGGACCCTTTGCGGGCAATGCCTCGCTGGTCTTCCCCGAAGATAGCGCCGCCAAACTGGTGGTGCTGCTGACCGAAGGCGAAGCCGGGCTAAGTGATGACAACGATCTGGATTCAATCCGCATTGGCACGCTGACCGAAGTGGGCAACATCGTGCTGAACAGCGTCATGGGCGCCATCGGCAACGATCTCAAGCAGCACATTTTCTATTCGGTCCCCACCTTTCAAGAAGAATCCCTGCACAAGATGCTGGCAGACAGTACGCCTGACGCCGATTCCAACGTCGTCTGGGTACAGACGCAGTTCTCGGTGGAAGACCACCAGATCGACGGCGACATCATCCTGGTCTTTGAAATGGGTTCGCTCGATCTGTTACTCAACGCCGTGAACCGGCAATTGCAGACGGAGATATAACCCGATGGATCTCGGCAGCCCGATCAACACTGCGCTCGATTACGTCCCGATTGGCGTTCTAGTCGTGAGCCGGGACTATACCGTGCGCTTCTGGAATGCCTGTCTGGAAGACTGGACCGGCATTCCTCGGGCCGACATTGTCGGGCATGATTTGACGCAACACTACCCCCGATTGGGCGAGCCGCTCTATCGCAGCCGGCTCGAAGGCGTCTTCGCGGGCGGGCCGCCGGTCGTGTTCTCATCGCAACTGCACCGCTACATCATCCCGGCGCGACTGCGCGACGGCACCTTGCGCGTGCAGCAGACCACGGTCACCGCCCTCCCCGGCAACGATGGGCAAGACACCTATGCCATGTTTGCCATTCAAGACCTAACCGACCTCACACGGCAGGTGCAAGATTATCGCCACATGCGCGATCAAGCCCTGCCCGAAGCGCGCGAACGCCGACGGGCCGAAGAAGAAGTTCGGCAGCAC